>JAYWEG010000259.1:0-19677 GCA_043779445.1 Bacteroidota bacterium | reverse complement strand
AAGAAACACTGAGAGTGGATTTATGGACTAAAGAAATGCCTGTCGATGAAATGAAAAAATTCTTTCATCAAACTCTTGTTGCCATGTCAGATACTTTTCAGCGTGCTACAAACGATGAAAAAATGGCAGATACTATGAAAGATTTTTGTGAATACTTTGCTGATAAAATGGATTTAAAATCTTAAATTAATCAATAATTTAAATTTTATCTAAAACTCATTCTGATTTTTAAAAACATCTTCGTTTACATCAGAAATGTAACTTAATAAGGATTCTTTACCAGTTTGTTCTGTCGCTGAAGTTACAAAATAATGTGGCATTTCGGACCAATTGTTAGCAAACATTTGTTTTTTGTATGCTGCAATGTGCGAATCAATTTTGGTTTTACTAATTTTATCGGCTTTTGTAAAAACAATACAAAACGGTATTTCACTTTCGCCCATGTAACTCATGAATTCAATATCAATATTTTGGGCTTCGTGTCGAATATCAATCAATACAAAAGCACAAACAAGTTGCTCACGAGTTTCGAAATAATCGGTAATAAATGCCTGAAAAACTTGCTTTGTTTTCTTTGAAACTTTAGCATAACCATATCCTGGTAAATCGACTAAAAACCAATTGTTGTTGATTTTAAAATGATTTATTAATTGAGTTTTTCCTGGTCTTCCAGAAGTTTTAGCTAAATTTTTATGGTTAGTAATCATGTTGATTAACGATGATTTCCCAACATTTGACCGCCCAATAAAAGCATATTCTGGCAAAAAATCTTGCGGACATTTACTAACTTCAGAGTTACTTATGATGAATTCTGCGGTGTTAATTTTCATTTTGTCATTGCGAGGCACGAAGCAATCTCATTAAAATTATAAACTATTTTATTTTATGATATTTTTATTTCAATATAATTTTACAAATGATTCTCTTTCAACCAACGTTCTAAAATCATGTTAAATTCTTCTGGATGTTCCATCATAGCCGCATGACCACATTTATCAATCCAATACAAATCAGAATTCGGTAATAATTTTTTAAAATCTTCTGCAACACTTGGTGGCGTGACGGTATCATTTTTTCCCCAAATCAAACATGTTTTTACATGCATTTTTGGCAAATCTTTCGCCATGTTGTGCCTAATAGCACTTTTCGCAATTGTCAAGGTTTTAATGACTTTTATTCGATCGTTTACCAAAGCAAAAATTTCATCTACAATTTCTTTTGTTGCTATTTTTGGGTCGTAAAAAACGGCTTCGGCTTTGTTTTTAATGTATTCATAATCACCTCTTTTTGGGTAACTATCTCCCATAGCACTTTCGTAAAGGCCTGAGCTTCCGGTAAGTACAAGTCCAGCAACTTTTTCTGGATACATTTTTGTGTGATACAATCCAATATGTCCACCAAGCGAATTGCCGAGTAAAATAACTCTTTCGAATTTTTTGTACGTTATAAAATCTTTTACAAATCTAGAAAATGCTTTAACGTTTGTTTTTAGTAAATTTTGTGTATAGAGAGGTAATTCTGGAATTACAACTTTGTACCCAAGTTTAGAGAAATGCATTGCAGTACTTTCAAAATTACTCAAGCCACCCATCAAACCATGCAAAATAACGATCGGTGTGCCTTCTCCAGCTTCGAAATAATTATATATTTTTCCTCTTCTAAAATATTCCTCCATTTTATTTAATTCGTTTTCCCAATTTTCACAAAGATAGAATTTTATTGCTAAAGAAGAATTTTGATGTGAAATTTTAATGAAAATATAATTTTCTTGTTTCTTTTTTTGAAGAAATAAACAATTATTAAACGAAAGTTAAAATAACACAACATCTTGAATCGCATTTATTTATAGGGTTTTAATCAAAAACTTCGAAACTTATTAACAAAGTGGTATTTTGTGGTATTTTGTGGTAAAATATTTTATATTTTTGCTGTTATTCATTTAATATAAAAGTTTTGAACTCAATTGTTGGATCCTACGAATGCAAAATCGATACCAAAGGAAGGTTGATGATTCCTGCTGGGCTCAAAAAGCAGTTAGCATCTTCTCTGCAAGATGGTTTTGTTTTAAAGCGTTCTGTTTTTCAACCATGTTTAGAGTTATATCCAATGAATGAGTGGAATTTAATGATGAAAAAAATCAATAAACTCAATAAATTCATCAAGAAAAATAATGATTTCATTCGTCGATTTACCGCTGGCGTAAAAGTTGTTGAAATTGATAATCTTGGACGTTTGTTGGTGCCGAAGGATTTGCTTGTTTTCGGTAAATTATCGAAAGATTTAGTGCTTTCTTCAGCTGTGAACATCATTGAAATTTGGGACAAAAATTTGTATGAAAAAGCAATTGACGAATCGATTTTGGATTTTGCAGACTTGGCTGAAGAGGTGATGGGTAACATAAATGACGATGAAAATGGAATATCATAATTCAGTTTTGCTAAAAGAATCTGTAGATGGTTTGGATATAAATCCAGACGGAATATACGTTGACGTCACTTTTGGCGGCGGCGGACATTCTCGAGAAATTTTGAGCAGATTAGGTTCAAACGGAAAATTATTCGCCTTCGATCAAGATTTAGATGCTTTGGAAAACACTATTGAAGATGAGCGCTTTACGCTTATAAACGAAAATTTTAGATACTTAAAAAGGTTTCTTCGTTTTCATGGTGTAAGAAATGTGGATGGCATTTTGGGGGATTTAGGCGTTTCGTCTCATCAATTTGATGTTCCTGAACGAGGTTTTTCTACTCGTTTTGACGCCGAACTCGACATGAGAATGAATCAAAACAATGAACTCAATGCAAATAAAGTTGTAAATCAATACGAAGAATTGGAATTGAAACGCATTTTATCGGAATATGGAGAACTTTCTAACGCATCTGCAATTGCAAAAGTAATTTTCGAAGCCAGAGAAATAGAGCCAATAACAAATACAGAGCAACTCAAAATAGTGCTCTCGAGATTTCTACCAGTTCACAAAAGTCATAAAATATTGGCTCAAATATATCAAGCAATTAGAATTGAAGTCAATCAAGAAATAGAAGTTTTAAAAGAATTTTTAGAACAATCACTCGAAATTTTGAAACCAAACGGACGATTATCTGTGATTTCATATCATTCTCTCGAAGATAGATTGGTAAAAAGATACATCAAAAACGGGATGTTTGACGGTGAACCCGAAAAAGATTTTTTTGGAAATTTTTCTGTTCCTTTCAAAAGTATCGGAAAATTAATTGTTCCAGATTTCGCGGAAATAAAAATAAACAACAGAGCACGAAGTGCAAAATTGAGAATTGCTGAAAAAAAATGAAAAACGGAATTTACAACATATTAAAAGCTAGATTTTTAATCAACGAAGATGCAAACGCAGCAAAAAATTGGCGGTTTATTGTTTTCTTGATTTTTTTAGCAATTATAATGATTGCTAACACACAACGTTTTGAGCAAAAAGTTTTCAGAATTGCGGAACTTAATAACGAGGTAAAGGAATTGAGATCTGAATTTGTTGACAAAAGATCCGAATTGATGAAATTGAAAATGGAATCCACAATTTCAACTCAAATGGAATCCAAACAAATTTTTCCAGCATCAGTTCCACCAATAAAAATAGAAGTTAAAAAAATAGTTGAAAAAGGTTTTTTCGAAAAACTATGGAAATAGAAGATAAAAATAGTTCCTATCGGATTTTTTTGGTTGCCCTAATCGTTTTGATGATGGCAATTGGAATCATTATAAAACTCACCAACATTCAATGGATTGAGGGCAACTATTATCGTAATAAAGCCAAAGAGCAAACTGTTAAAAATTTCACGATTCCAGCAAATAAAGGCAATATTTATTCTTCTGACGGAAGTTTATTGGCGACTTCTATTCCAAATTATAATATTCGGTTTGACGCTGTTGCTCCAAAATCACTTGCTTTTGAAGAAAATATTAAAGGACTTTCGGAATCATTATCTGAATTATTAAAAAAACCAGCATCAGAAATCCAAATGTTGCTCAGAAAAGCAAGAGAAAATAAAAATAGGTATTTGCCGATTGCTCAAAATTTGAGTTTTACGCAATACATGAAGGTGAAAAAAATGCCACTTTTTAGTCTTGGTGCTAATAAAGGTGGAATTATTACAGAACAGATTACGGTTCGAGAGCATCCGATCGGAATGATCGCCGAGCGAACCATTGGTTATGAACGTTTTGATGAGAATGGTGAGTTGTTGCAAGTAGGAATCGAAGGTGCTTTTGGAAAATATTTAAAAGGAAGTGACGGAAAAATTCTGAAACAAAAAATTGCAAAAGGACAATGGAAACCACTTCGAGATAATAACGAAGTTGACCCACAAGATGGTTATGATGTTGTTTCAACAATTGATGTCTATGTGCAAGACATTGCACATCATGCACTTCTAAAACAACTCGAGTTATACCAAGCAGATCATGGTTGTGTAGTCGTTATGGAAACAAAAACGGGCCAAGTAAAAGCCATTTCTAATCTTGGAAGAGCAACAGATGGTTCTTATTTCGAAACTATAAATTATGCTATTGCAGAATCTCACGAGCCAGGTTCAACTTATAAATTAGGAGATTTGATGGCTTTATTAGAAGATAAAAAAATTGATACAAGTGCGGTTTTTAATACATTTGGTGGTGTAATTAAATATTCTGGCGAAAAAGTAGAAGACTCACATACAGGAGGCTATGGGAAAATTTCGCTAGCCCGTGGATTCGAACTTTCGTCAAATACGGTCATGGTGCAAGCAGTTTACAATAATTACAAAAACGAACCTTCAAAATTTGTCAATCATCTAAATAGTTGGGGATTAAACAAACGTTTAGGATTGCCATTTCAAGGAGAAGGAAAGCCATATATTCCGCAACCTTCAGACAAAGAATGGTCTAATATTTCATTGCCTTGGATGGCATTCGGATATGGAGTTTCGATTACACCTTTGCAGACACTAACATTCTATAATTCTGTTGCAAACAATGGCGAAATGGTGAAACCACAATTTGTTTCGGAAATAAAAGAGTGGAATAAAACCATTAAAAAATTTGATAAAGAAGTCATAAACCCAAAGGTTTGTTCTCAAGAAACCATCCTAAAATTGAAAGCAATCTTATCAAATGTTGTAAAAAAGGGTACTGCAAAAGCCCTTTATTCAAAAGATTTTTCGATGGCAGGAAAAACAGGAACTGCGCAAGTGAATTACAGTAAAAATGGTGGAAACGATAAATATTATGCTTCCTCTTTTGTGGGTTATTTTCCTGCGGATAGCCCAAAGTATTCTTGTATAGTAGTCATTCATAAACCTAATACTTCGAACAATAATTATTATGGTGCAGATGTTGCTGGGCCTGTATTTAAGCGAATTGCTCAAAAAATATTTACAGATGCACCATCAAAAAATACAATTCAGTTTTTAGATAAAAAATTAGCAAAGCAAGAAAATAGTTATAAAAAATACTATGATAATGCTCAAAAAATACAAACAACGATTCCAAATTTAAAAGGAATGTCTGGCATGGATGCCGTTGCTTGGCTCGGAAATTTACATTTGAAAGTGAAACTAATCGGAATTGGAAAAGTGAAATCGCAATCCATTCAACCAGGAGAAAATATAATTAAAAATTCAACCATTATTCTTGAATTATCATGATGCTTTTAAAAGAAATAATTCATAAAGTTGCTATCGAAGCCTTCAAAGGTTCGACAGAAATTGCTGTAAACAAAATTGAATTCGATTCAAGAAAAGTTACCGCAAACGATGTTTTTGTAGCCATCAAAGGAACAGTGTCTGACGGTCATAACTTTATAGAAAAAGCTATCAATCTTGGTGCAACATCAATTGTTTGTGAGGTTTTCCCAGAGAATATTGTTGAGGAAATTACCTATTTGCAAGTAAATGACACTAATACAGCATTGGCATTAATGTCAGCAAATTATTTTGATAATCCATCTCAAAAACTAAAATTAGTTGGAATTACTGGCACAAACGGAAAAACTACTGTTGCATCCTTGTTATATCAATTGTTTCAAAAAGCAGGATTTAGAGTTGGATTACTGTCGACAGTGAAAATTATGGTTGGCGATCAACAATTCAAAGCAACCCATACAACACCAGATTCTCTAACTATAAATCATTTTTTAAACGAAATGGTTTCTCAAAAAATTGAATACTGTTTTATGGAAGTGAGTTCACATGGAATTCATCAAAAACGTACTGAGGGATTGCATTTTGTGGGTGGAGTTTTTACAAATCTAACACACGATCATTTGGATTATCATCCAACTTTTGCAGATTATCGCGATGTAAAAAAATCTTTTTTTGATCATTTACCAAAAACGGCTTTTGCATTAACCAATATTGATGACAAAAATGGTCAAGTAATGGTGCAAAATACAAATGCAAAAAAACTGACTTACGCATTAAAAACCTACGCAGATTATAAAGCACAAATTCTAGAAAATCAACTTTCAGGGTTGTTGTTAAAAATCAATAACAACGAAGTTTGGGTTCGATTGATAGGAACTTTCAATGCCTATAATCTTTTGGCAATTTATGGAACAGCTATACAATTAGGATTAGAAGAATTAGAAGTTTTGCGATTATTATCAGAATTAGAAAGTGTTTCAGGGCGATTTCAATATATTATTTCTGACGAAAAAATTACAGCAATTGTCGATTATGCACACACGCCAGATGCTTTAGAAAATGTGTTGAAAACCATCAATGACATTCGTACAAAAAACGAGCAACTCATAACTATTGTAGGTTGTGGGGGCGATCGAGACAAAACAAAAAGACCCATAATGGCAAATATTGCTTCGAAATTGAGTGATAAAGCAATTATTACTTCGGATAATCCAAGATCAGAAAATCCCGAAATTATTATTGGAGAAATGGAAGTTGGTGTTGAACCACAAAATTTTAAAAAAACCATTTCAATTACAGATAGAAAACAAGCCATAAAAACGGCATGTCAGTTGGCTCAGCCAAATGATATTATTTTAATTGCGGGAAAAGGACACGAAACATATCAAGAAATTCAAGGAGTTCGACACGATTTTGATGATATGGCAATCGTAAAAGAATTTTTAGAATTAAGAAAATAGAATTTCAGTTTTATGAATTCATAATTCATAATTCATAACTCATAACTAGAAAAAATGTTATACTACATCTTCGAATATCTCGACAAAGTTTTGAACGTTCCAGGAACAGGAGTTTTTCAATATATCACTTTTAGATCAGCATTAGCAATCATCATGTCATTATTGATTTCGACTGTTTTCGGAAAACGAATTATAAATTATTTAAGAAACAAACAAATCGGCGAAACGGTTCGTGAACTTGGTTTAGATGGGCAAAAGCAAAAAGCAGGAACGCCAACAATGGGTGGAATTATAATCATTATTGCAACATTAATTCCAGTTTTGTTACTTGCAAAATTAAATAATGTGTATATCGTTTTATTGATAATTACTACAATATGGATGGGAATTATTGGATTTATAGACGATTATATTAAAATTTTCAAAAAAGATAAAGAGGGTTTAAAAGGAATTTTCAAAGTCATTGGCCAAGTTGGATTAGGGATTATTGTAGGTTCGGTTTTGTATTTTCATCCGAGTATAAGGATCAGAACCGATTTAGAAAAATCAATCATTAATTTCAATCAAACTGAAAACACAATTAAACCAGCACCAATTTATGAAAAATCAACTGCAACCACGATTCCCTTTTTCAAAAATAATCAGTTTGATTATGCAGAAATTTTGGCTTGGACAGGCGAAGGCTACGAAAAATGGGCATGGATTGTATTTATTCCAGTAGTTATTTTTATCATCACAGCAGTTTCTAACGGAGCAAATCTCACCGATGGAATTGACGGTTTGGCCGCAGGAACATCTGCAATTTCAGTAATTGCGCTCGGAATTTTCACGTTTGTATCTGGAAACATCATTTTCTCTAGTTATCTCAACATCATGTACATTCCAAACTCGGGTGAAATGACGGTTTTTATAGCCGCATTTGTTGGAGCATTAGTCGGATTTCTTTGGTATAATTCCTATCCAGCATCTGTATTTATGGGCGATACCGGAAGTTTAACAATTGGTGGAATTATTGCAGTATTGGCTATTGCCACTCGAAAAGAGTTATTGATTCCATTATTATGTGGGATTTTCTTGGCCGAAAATTTATCTGTAATTCTTCAGGTTTTTTATTTTAAATATACCAAAAAGCGATATGGCGAAGGACGAAGGATTTTCCTCATGTCGCCTTTACACCATCATTATCAGAAAAAAGGTTATCACGAAAGCAAAATTGTAACCCGATTTTGGATTGTTGCAATTTTCTTGGCGATTTTGTCTATAGTAACGTTGAAATTAAGATAAAATTAAATTTTGGGCGTTACCAAAGGGTCGGGCTTTGCATTGCAATCTTTTCGAGGCAGAAAAAGCCTCAAAAAGGATTTTCATTTCAATCCCTAACGCAAAACATAATAATTCATAATTTTTAATTCAAAAATGAAAAGACTAGTAATCCTTGGCGGAGGCGAAAGCGGAATCGGAACAGCAATTCTTGGGAAACAGAAAGGCTATGATGTTTTTGTTTCTGATTTTGGGAAAATAAAAGACAATTACAAAGAAGTACTTATTATTAATGAAATTGAATTCGAAGACGAAAAACATACCGAAAACCTGATTCTAAATGCCACTGTGGTCATGAAAAGTCCAGGAATTCCAGAAAAAACTCCAATTGTCAAGAAATTACTAGAACTAAAAATTCCTGTGATTTCTGAAATTGAGTTTGCTGCATCGTTCACCAAAGCAAAAACTATTGGAATCACTGGCAGTAACGGAAAGACTACGACAACAATGTTGACCTATCATTTATTAAAATCTGCGGGTTTAAATGTGGGACTTGGCGGAAACATCGGAAAAAGTTTTGCATGGCAAGTTGCGGTGGATAATTTCGATTATTATGTCTTGGAAATCAGTAGTTTTCAGTTAGATGGAAATATTGATTATCGACCAGATATTGCCATAATTACAAATATTAGCCCCGATCATTTGGATCGATACGATTATAAATATGAAAATTATATAGCATCGAAATTCAGAATTACAATGAATCAAACATCAGATGATTTTTTGATTTACGATGCAGACGACGAAGCTATTTCGAATTGGTTTCAAAACAATAAAACAAAAGCACAATTAATTCCATTTTCATTGACAAAAACTTTCGAAAAAGGAGCATTTATACAAGAGGACATCATGAAATTAAGAAACATCAACGAGGAATTTGAAATGGAAACTGAAACCATGTCATTAGAAGGAAAACATAACATGAAAAATGCTATGGCTGCAACTTCGGTGGCTAAATTGTTGAAAATCAGAAATGCAACAATTCGAGAGAGTTTATGTAATTTTCAAGGTGTGGAACATCGTTTAGAAAAAGTACTAAAAATTCAGAACGTACAATACATTAATGACTCAAAAGCAACCAATGTAAACGCTACTTTTTTTGCTCTTGACAGCATGAAAGTTCCAACAGTTTGGATAGTTGGAGGCGTGGACAAGGGAAACGATTATTCCGAAATCATGGCTTTAGTTCGTGAAAAAGTAAAAGCTATTATTTGTCTTGGGATTGATAATAAAAAAATTACTGATGCTTTTGGAAACATTGCAGACGTTTTAGTTGAAGTAGACAATATGAATGATGCTGTAAAAATGGCACAACATTTTTCAGAAAAAGGCGATGCAGTTTTGCTTTCGCCATGTTGTGCGAGTTTCGATTTATTCGAAAATTACCAAGATCGTGGGAATCAATTTAAAGAAGCTGTTAGAAATTTATAAAAAATTGATAATAATAATTTAAAAAATCTCAATTGCCAGTTTCGGCTCCCCTCTCCTTTGGAGAGGGGTTGGGGGTGAGGACAATGAAAGAACTAATAAGCAACATTAAAGGAGATAAAGGCATTTGGTCATTCGTGGCCCTATTGTCGTTGTTTTCATTTATGCCAGTTTTTAGTGCGAGTAGTAATTTGGCATACATGAACCATGGAACGGGCAGTACCATTGGATATTTACTAACACATTTGGCTCAAATATTCACAGGATTTATAATAATTTATTGGTTTCATAGAATTCCATATCACTATTATCGTGGACTTTCGCGATTCGGATTATTGATTGTTTGGGGACTTTTGGCATTCACACTCGTTAAAGGAACCGTCATTGCTGGAGCAAACGCTTCACGATGGATCAGGCTTCCTTTCATCGGAATTACGTTTCAAACCTCGACTTTGGCATCTATTGTTTTAATGGTTTTTGTAGCACGATATTTATCTAAAAAACGAGAAGTCGAAATTGACTTCAAATCCTCAATAATCGATTTGTGGCTACCCGTTTTTATAACTCTAATTCTCATTCTCCCAGCAAATTTATCTACTGCAGCATTAATTTTTGCAATGGTTTTAATGCAAACTTTCATTGGTCGTTATCCTTTAAAATATATTGGATTTATACTCGGAATGGGAGTTGTTTTTTTAACGCTATTTATAGTTTTAGCAAAATCGTTCCCAAAAGCATTTCCGAACCGAGTTGACACCTGGATTTCTAGAATCGATAGTTTTACAACTAATAAAAAAGGAGAAGACGATTATCAAGTAGAAAAAGCTAAAATAGCAATTGCATCTGGCGGAATTTATGGTTTAGGACCAGGAAAAAGTGTTCAAAAACATTTTTTACCACAATCATCATCAGATTTTATTTATGCCATTATTGTCGAAGAAAACGGTTTGATAGGCGGACTTTTAGTCATGGGATTATATCTTTTATTGTTTTTCAGATTTATAATCGCAGCACACAAAACAAAATCAATGTATGGAAAACTTTTAGTCGTTGGACTTGGCTTTCCGATGATTTTTCAGGCAATGATCAACATGGCAGTTGCCGTAGAATTATTTCCCGTAACAGGGCAAACCTTGCCTTTGGTAAGTAGTGGAGGAAGTTCGATTTGGATGACCTGTATTGCACTTGGAATTATTATAAATGTGACCAAAAAAGATGAAGAGATTTTATTGGAAACAAAAGAAAAAGACAAACGAGACCTCGTTCTCAAAAAAATGATTGACGAGCAAATTGCAAAAGAAGAAGCCTCAGAAAATGAAGATTATTCGATAGACGATGATTCAGAAAACCCAATGACAGCAATCGAAGGTATTCGAATTAAAAAATAATTATAGTGAAAAATTTGGAGAACAATAGCAATTTTATTTCATCTCCCTCCCTTCGGGAGGGTCGGGGTGGGAAATTCATACTTAGTGGCGGAGGAACTGGTGGACATATTTATCCAGCAATTGCTATTGCAAATGAATTAAAATTGCGTTTTCCCGATGCTGAATTTCTTTTTGTTGGTGCAAATGACAAAATGGAAATGCAAAAAGTACCACAATCCGGTTACAAAATCGAAGGTTTATGGATTGCCGGTTTACAACGAAAATTAACTTTTCAAAATGCTATGTTTCCAATAAAATTGTTGTCAAGTTTATGGAAATCTCGTAAAATAATTAAAAAATTCAATCCCGATGTGGTCATCGGAACTGGCGGATTTGCCTCTGGACCGCTTTTGCAAATGGCGAATATGTTGAATATACCAACTCTAATTCAAGAACAAAATTCGTATCCAGGAATAACAAATAAGTTATTGAGCAAAAAAGCCAATAAAATTTGTGTTGCTTATGAAAATTTAGAACGCTTTTTTCCAAAAAACAAAATGATTCTAACAGGAAATCCTGTGCGTCAGGATTTAATTGAGAGTGATGGAAAACGTCAAGAAGCCATTAAACATTTCAATTTAGATTCAACTAAAAAAACACTTTTAATTCTGGGAGGAAGCCTTGGAGCCAGAAGAATCAATCAATTAGTCGAAAAAGAATTACATTTTCTAGAATCTCAAAAGGTTCAAATAATTTGGCAATGCGGAAAGTTGTACTTCGATGAGTATAAAAAGTTTAATTCAACATCTGATAAACCTACAACCCACAGCCCACAACCCACAACGGTTCTCGCTTTTATCGATAGAATGGATTTGGTTTACGCCGTTGCAGATGTTGTGATTTCTCGTGCTGGAGCCTCATCGGTTTCGGAATTGTGCATTGTTGGGAAACCAGTAATTTTCATTCCATCTCCAAATGTTGCCGAAGATCATCAAACCAAAAACGCAAAATCTATAGTTGATAAAAAAGGAGCATTGATGTTGAAAGAATCCGAATTAGAAGAAAAGTTCGAATTAGTTTTTAGGGATTTATTATCCAACGAAAACCAACAAAACGAATTGAGTAAAAATATAAAATCATTGGCTTTGCCAAATGCAACAAAACAAATTGTTGACGAAATTGTGAAATTATTATAAATGAATCTAAACCAAATACATAACGTCTATTTTATTGGCATTGGAGGCATCGGAATGAGTGCTTTGGCTCGATATTTCAAAAACATTGGCAAAAATGTGTCTGGTTACGACAAAACTGAGACCGAATTAACTCAAGAATTACAACAATCTGGAATCGAAATTCATTTTGAGGATAATATTAATTTAATCCCAAAAGATTATTTCATCGAAAATACTTTGGTAATCATTACTCCAGCCGTTCCAAAATCGCATTCTGAATGGAATTTTTTCTTAGAAAGAGAATTTGTAGTTAAAAAACGTGCCGAAGTTTTAGGAATTATTACCAAAGATACCTTTTGTTTTGCTGTCGCGGGAACCCACGGAAAAACAACAACTTCAAGTATTTTAGGTCATATTTTATACGAATCTGGAGTAGATGTTACAGCTTTTTTAGGTGGAATTGTAGAAAATTACAATTCAAATTTAATTGGTTCTGGAAAAACTATAACCGTTGTAGAGGCAGATGAATTCGATAGATCATTTTTACATTTGTACCCAAATATTGCTTGTGTCACTTCAATGGATGCAGATCATTTAGATATTTATGGAGATTCGGCATCAATAGAAGCATCATTTGAAGAATTTGCTAATAAAATAGAAGATAAATCTAAATTGTTCATTACAAATGATTTGTCAATTGAAGGTGTAACTTGTTCGGTTAATGAAAATGGAGTTTTTAACGCTTTTAATATCAGAATAGAAAATACAAATTATGTTTTTGATGTACAAACGCCATCAGATACTTTAACAAATGTACAATTCGGATTGCCAGGAAAACACAATCTAATGAACGCATTAATGGCCTTAGCAATGGCAAAAACTTTTGGTATCCCTAACGAAGACATCATCAAAGCGCTAATCTCATTTAAAGGAATAAAGAGAAGATTCTCTTATCAAATCAAAACCGGAAACTTGGTTTATATTGATGATTATGCGCATCATCCAACCGAGATAAACGCTGTCAATCAAGCCGTTCGAGAATTGTATCCAAACCAAAAAGTTTTAGCAATTTTTCAACCACATTTGTTTAGTAGAACTAAAGATTTTGCTGATGATTTTGCAAAAAGTTTGTCTCAATTCGATGAAATACTTTTATTAGACATTTATCCAGCCCGAGAATTGCCCATCGAAGGAGTTACATCGACTTGGCTAATGAGTAAAATGACAAATTCTAACGTAAAATTAGTTCAAAAACCAGAGTTGATTGATTTAGTTCTGAAAAGTAATGCCAAAATAATTGTAACAATCGGAGCAGGAGATATTGGAGAATTGGTACAATCCATAAAGAATGCGTTATTAACAAACGTTTAAATAATTTAGTTCTAAAAGTAGGTTTGTATTTTATGATTTAAAACCATAATAAACCATAAAATTTTAAAATAAAAGAGATGAAAAATTTCAATTATATAAACGTTCGACTATTGCTAATGCTGGGATTAGTAGTGTTTCTGTTTTCGTTTGCATCTAATCGAAATGACGGCAGAAAACTAAAAAAATCCGAAGTGGTTTTTGTTGGAGAAAACAACCTTTTCATCAAGCAAGAGACGGTTAATAAATTGTTAATAGAAAATAAAGAAGTAGTTACGAGCATTAAAAAAGAAAAATTAAATTTGAAGAAACTTGAAAAAAGCATTGACGAGCAACCCATGATTGAGAAATCTCAGGTTTTTGTATCTATCGACGGTGTGATAAAAGCGAGTGTAAAACAACGTGCCCCAATAGTTCGTTTTTTTAATAACGACATATCCTACTATGTTGATTATTATGGTATTAAAATGCCGTTATCGGATTTTTATACATCCAGAGTTCCTTTGGTTTCGGGGGAGATTAATGACAAATTTACGGAAGAATATTCCGATTTATTTCGGATGATTTATGATGATGATTTTTTGAAAAAAAACATCATCGGAATACAAATTTTGCCAAATGGTAGCGTAATTATGAAAAATAGAAATTTTGATTTTGATATTGTTTTTGGATTGCCAATCAACATAGAAGAAAAATTTAAAAATTATAAAGCGTTTTACCAAAAAGCATTTACAGACAAATCGATTTATAAATACAAGAATATAAATCTACAGTTTACAAGTCAAGTGGTGTGCACAAAATAATAGATTATGGAAAAAGAAAACATTGCGGTTGGATTAGATATTGGAACAACCAAAATCGTTGCCATGATTGGCAAAAAAAATGAATACGGAAAATTAGAAATTCTTGGAATTGGAAAATCCAAAAGTCTAGGTGTGGCTCGTGGCGTTGTAAATAACATCACACAAACCATTCAATCAATTCAGCAAGCGGTAGAAGAAGCCGAGGCAGTTTCTGGATATAAAATCAAAGACGTAGTGGTTGGAATCGCGGGACAACACATTCGCAGCATTCAACACAGCGACTATATTATACGTGCCAACGCCGAAGAGGTAATTGGTGGAAAAGACATTCAATTGTTGATCGATCAAGTCAACAAATTAGCTATGCTTCCTGGAGAAGAAATTATTCATGTGTTGCCACAAGAATTCAAAATTGATGGGCAATCGGGTGTAAAAGAACCAATCGGAATGTATGGCGGACGTTTAGAAGCCAGTTTTCACGTGGTTGTTGGACAAGCTGCCTCAATCAGAAATGTAGGTCGTTGCATTCAAAGTGCTGGAATTGAACTTTCGGGTTTGACTCTAGAACCTTTGGCCTCTTCGGACGCAGTTTTGAGTCAAGAAGAAAAAGAAGCAGGAGTTGCCCTAATCGATATTGGTGGCGGTACAACAGATTTAGCCATTTTCAAAGATGGAATCATTCGCCACACTGCTGTAATACCATTTGGTGGAAATGTGATTACAGAGGATATAAAAGAAGGTTGTTCCATTATCGAAAAACAGGCTGAATTATTGAAAGTAAAATTCGGATCTGCTTGGCCAGGAGAAAATAAAGATAACGAAATTGTTTCAATCCCAGGTTTAAGAGGAAGAGAACCAAAAGAAATATCTCTAAAAAACCTTTCAAAAGTTATTAATGCTCGTGTTGTTGAAATTATTGAATTGGTTTTTACCGAAATAAAATCGTACGGTCACGAGGATCCGAGAAAAAAACTAATTGCAGGAATTGTTTTAACTGGTGGAGGTTCTCAACTCAAACACATCAAACAATTGGTGGAATACATAACTGGAATGGATACCAGAATCGGGTATCCAAATGAGCATTTGGCGGGAAATTCTTCCGAAGAAATTTCGAGTCCGCTATATGCAACTGCTGTTGGACTCGTTATGAATAGCATTGAGAATAATTTGCCAAGCGCATCTAAAATAAATCAAACTGTTCCCGAAAAAACATTTGTTACAACAGAAAGAACACCAGAATATACTTCGAATAACGTTCCTTTAGAAAATAATGCATCAGTTCTTGTAGAAGAAACAAAAACAAATGTGGTTGTTGAAGAAGAAACCACAGAAAAAAAAATCAGAAAATCATTCCTAGATAAATATGTACATATCATAAAGGAGTTTTTGGACAACGCAGAGTAGGCATGATAAATTAAAATTAAATACATAAATAAATTATATTAAAACCAAAATTATGTCAGACATCACAGAATTTGGAAACATTTCATTCGATTTACCAAAAAATCAATCCAACGTAATCAAAGTAATTGGAGTTGGTGGCGGCGGAAGCAATGCCATTAATCACATGTTCAAACAAGGAATCAAAGGAGTTGATTTTATTGTTTGTAACACAGACTCTCAAGCTTTGCAAAATAGTCCAGTTCCAAACAAAATTCAGTTAGGCGTAAGTCTCACCGAAGGTCTTGGAGCAGGAGCCAACCCAGATGTTGGTCAACAGTCCGCTATTGAAAGCATTTCTGACATCGAAAAAATGTTAGATACCAACACTAAAATGATTTTCATCACTGCAGGAATGGGTGGAGGAACAGGAACCGGAGCTGCACCAGTAATAGCACAATTGGCTAAAGAAAGAGACATTCTAACTGTTGGAATCGTAACAATTCCGTTTCAATTTGAAGGAAAAGTTAGAATTGAACAAGCACTTTTGGGTGTCGAGAAATTGCGTAAGCAAGTCGATTCATTGATTGTAATCAACAACAATAAACTTCGAGAAGTATATGGAAATCTGGGTTTCAAAGCAGGATTTTCTAAAGCCGACGAAGTTTTAGCAACTGCTTCCCGCGGAATTGCAGAAGTAATCACGCACCATTATACCCAAAATATCGATTTGAAAGATGCGAAAACTGTTCTTTCAAACAGTGGAACAGCAATCATGGGATCGGCAACAGCAAGTGGTGATAACCGTGCAAAAGATGCCATTGTTTCTGCGTTGGATTCTCCATTGTTAAATGATAATAAAATTGCTGGAGCTAAAAATGTGTTGCTTTTGATCGTGTCTGGATCAAGTGAAATTACGATTGACGAAATTGGAGAAATCAATGATTACATCCAAGCAGAAGCGGGTCATAATGCAAATATAATTATGGGAGTTGGTGAAGATGATACTTTGTCAGATTCCATCGCAGTGACTATTATCGCAACTGGTTTTGATGTGGAACAGCAAAATGTGATTGTAAATACCGAACCAAAAAAGATAATCCATTCGTTAGAAGATGAACAAAAACTTGAACATAATTTATCTCAAAAGGTAGTTAATTCTTTTCAGTTCGAAAATATAGAAAAAGCTATAGATACAAGCGAGAAAGTAGTTTTTAATTTAATTGATGAACAACTAGAACCTGTTGTTATCAATGAAAACGAATTGATGGTCATGACAGAGTTTATGAAAAATCTTGACGTTACTTTCGAGATTGTTTCGCCCATTAAAGAATTAGATTTTACAATTTCGAATGCAGAAATTTTCGAGAAAATAGTCGAATTCGAAGTGGTTCAACCAAAATACGACGACCAAATTACATTTCTTTTCGATGCTCCAATGACAATTAAAGAAGAAGAAGTTGATATTGAAGAAAATAAAATCTTGTTTGAATTGACCAATGAAACTCGTAATATCAAAGTAAACGATGCTGTTCATATAGTTCCAATTACAGAGGTAAATCAGAACGGAATCGTAAAATATTCTCTTGAAGAATATATGGATATAGAAGAAAAGTTAGTGGCATCAAAACCAGAGATTACCGAAGAACCGGTAGCGGAAGAATTGAATATTACCATGAAAGAAGTGGACCATACTCCTACATTCAATTCAAACAATGATGTTTCACCAATGGAAATGTCTATTGATGATACCATGAAAATGAGAGCCGACGAAAGACGCAAAAAGTTAAAAGAGTTTAATTATAAATTCCATAATAATGCATCAAAAATCGATGAATACGAAAAAGAACCAGCCTACAAGCGTTCTGGAATTGATTTGAATAATGCACCAGAAAACAATTCAAATTCTCGAATTTCATTGGGTACAGACAGCAATAATGATATACAATTGCGAAGTAACAACTCGTTTCTTCACGATAGTGTCGATTAGCCAAACCAAACCGAAATTAGCCCGAAACTTGTAAAATTTTCGGGTTTTTTATGAAGTTATTTTTTGATTTGTGTAAAATTTAATATAAATGTTTTAGTCTAAAACTAAAATCTAATAGAACTCACTGGATGAACTTCCCAAGAACTAGTGGGTCTATATCCTAATGGTCCAACCACGCCAGCTGCGTGATCGACATCAAAAAACAAACTACCTTTGAATGTAAGAAGTTGCACAGGAGGCGAAAAAATAGTATAACTCGATTTTCCACAAAAATCAGACCAAACCGAGTTACAACTGTTTCTCGTACCATTTTAATTTTTGCATAAGATGAAGAAGATGTAGCTGGATATCCAGAGGCTTCACAATTTGTAAGTGCAGTTTTAGATAAATCTCCAATAATCATGTGAAGATCACCATCTGATTCGTTTTTTATGGCGTATAAGTAAGAATCAGATACATTAATATTTCTGTTTTCTTGAGAAACTCTATTGCTAGTGCTACTTGTGGAAATTCCTAATGATCGCATGAAAGTGTCAGTTTGAAGCGTATTTCTAAAAGAATTAAAAGAAGAATAATTTACTTCTTGCGATGTAGATAACGATATTTTGGCTGCTTTTCTATCATTTCCAGAAAACAATGGCGAACAAGTTGACAATTTATTAGCATTTTGTTGATCTTCCTCAATCGGGTCGTTGCTTTCGCCAAAACTAACTTTTCTATAAACACCATTATCATTCCAAATAACATCCTTGTCTTTCATTTGGGATAAATCGTGAATTGTATCGAAAACCTTGTTAGAAGTATTTTCTGTCACCATTGATTTATCTAAAGATTCAATTTTTTCACAAGAAAAAAACAAATTAAAGATTACTACATAACTTAAAACTTTTACGAGCCTGAAATACTTTTTCATGATTTTTATTTTTATCAAATTTAGAAATAAATAAAAAAATTGATATTGCCTTATTGTTAAATTACTCATTTATAAACGCTTAAAAGGTTATTAAAGTTTACAATAATCAAAAAGATTTTCTTGATTTTTAAATCGATTTTAGACTTGCAATCTTATTTTTTATTGTTAATTTTGAATTCTCTAAAATTATTCTTTTAGAGATACTATTATAATTTTTGAATAACGAATAATCTATAAAAAATGAGTTTATCAATTACTATCATGGACGAAATCAAAAACGCCATGAGAGCCAAAGATACAGTTGCTTTAGAAGCACTTCGAGCCATAAAATCCGAAATCCTACTGGCTCAAACTGCAACAGGTAACAAAGAAGAAATTTCTGAAGCTGACGAAATAAAAATTTTGCAACGTTTAGTTAAAATGCGAAAAGACAGTTATGAAATTTTCACCACTCAAAACCGCCCAGATCTTGCAGCACCAGAAATGGCTCAAATTGCAGTAATCGAAAAATTCTTGCCAGCACAACTTTCAGAAGCAGAAATCGAAGCTATAGTTTCTAAAATAATTTCAGAAAATGGTGCATCTGGAATTGCTTCAATGGGAAAAGTGATGGGATTAGCATCTGCACAAATTGGCGGTCAAGCCGAAGGAAAAGTTATTTCGGCAATTGTTAAAAAATTATTAGTTTAGAAAAAAATTAGCGAGATCTTTGGGCTATTTAGATTAGTGTATTTAAAATCTTAAGTCAAATATCTAAAAAGTCTAAAAATCAAAAAACACTAAGAATCTAAGTATTGGCTGCGTAGTTCAACTGGATAGAAT
>JAYWEG010000258.1:0-19709 GCA_043779445.1 Bacteroidota bacterium | reverse complement strand
ATCAATTAAATTTAATTCTTTTAGTTTGTTTTCATCATTAGTTTTTGATTTCAAGCTTTGTACTGGACTTTTTATTAAGGTTAATGGCGTGCGAAATTCGTGCGAAATATTGGCAAAAAATCGAGATTTTAGCGCATTCATTTTTATTAAAACATCGCGTTCTTGTTCGGCATATTTTTTGCGAAGATTCAACGCATAAGTAAAAAAAAGTATTTCGATTAGCGTTCCAATCAAATTAAAATAATGATTCATGATAGAATTGCCAAAAAATAAATTGCAAATGACGTGCGTGAAATAAGAAAAAACAAGAATAAATGTTCCATACATAATGTATTTTAAATAACTGTTTTTGTGGGTCTTAATTAATTGATAAATGATAAAAAACGCATAAAAGCTAGAAACAATTCTAAACAAAAATGCAAAATATACAAAGCTAGAAATAATGTCACTATTGTTAATTTGGAAAACAATATTAACGCTAATCAAGTAAATTATCATAAAACCGAGATAGATTGTAAAAAGTTTTTTTACTATTATTTTGCTATTCTCAGTCAAAACCGAATAAACGAAAATGGTATAAAAAATAAAAGATAAAACATAAGAATTCTCTATCATTAAATCGCGATAATGATTTAGATTTCCAAAAAAATCTTGATGAAAACCGTCGGCGATTATTGAATAATTTAAAAGTGTGAATAACAAATAAAGTGAATAATAAAAATAATTTCTTTCTTTATATTGGAAAAAAAGTAGCAAGTTATATAACAACATAATAAATATTCCGCCAGTTAATAAGGTAAAAAAAGCATAGCTAGAATTGTGTTTTTGGGTATATACTATCAATGAATTGTTGTAGTTTTCTTGAGTTTCTAAACTAATTTTCAAACCATCATCAGACAAATAATCTATGTATGATTGAATAAAAACCTCTTTTTTTTCTTGTGGCAATAAACTGATTTTAAAACTATTGGCATCTTCTTTAAAATCTCGTTCCTTGGTATTTATTAAATAGCCAACTTTTTTTAATTCTGTGTTTTTTAAAGATTTTATGCAGATTTCAGAACTGATAAAATCATTTAAAGCCACAACTAAGTTTAAAGTATCGTTTGTTGTATTTTGAATATTAGTTCTCAAACAAAGATTAAAATTTGCTTTTCTGGAGTTAAATTGTTCCAAAAATATTTTATTTTCAAAAACTTGCCAAGATTTTATTTTTTGGAATTCATCGATTTTTAAATCTTTAGAATTATCTATAAAATATTCAAAATCAGAGTAGATTTCCATTGATTTTAGATCTTTTGTAACCAATATGGTTTTTTGAGAAAATCCAAAAGAAGAAAGAAATAAAAACATTAGGGAGATTTTTTTCATAATTATAGTTAGTTTTATATAAAAATTTTGGGTTTCAAAATTTTAAAGAATATTCGCATATTTTTGAGACATTGTATCGATAATGTAAATATTGGAACAAATTATGAGTCAGAAAATAGCAGATATCTGTCATTTTTTTGTATTATTGTTTAACGTTTTACATGTAAAAAATATGAATATTATACAAGCTGTTACTGTAGAAAATTTTGAACAAATTGCAAAAAATAAAAAATCTTTAGAAATAAATGATTTTGAAGTTTTCTTTAATAAACAAATCAATGATGCCAGTAATTATGCCACGGGTCCTTATTTTTGGTTTATTGGAAATAACAACGAAATGAAAATTGTGGCGGCAAGTAAAAATATAAAAGAGCTAACACCTCATAGTCAACAAGTATGGTCAAACGCAAGTGCCTTTTTTTTTGCAGAAAATTTGCACGAAGATGATCGTTTTTATGTATTGTCGGCAATTAATTTTGCAGTTAAAAAAATAGAAGAATTACCTAAAAAGCGCCAATCTGATTTACGAGTTAATATTTACGCAAGAATGTTAGATTCAAAAAATGACTACAGATGGGTTCTTATCCAAATGCCAAAATTACATATTGATAATAAAACCCATTCTAACTGTGCCATCATAATGGTTACTGATTTATCGCACTTAATTTTTGATAAAAAGCCAGTCTTGATGACTATTACTGACAGAATTAACAATCAAAACATTTATTACGGAATTGCAGAAAATGAAATGAAATTAGTAAATATTGAATTGCCTAATATTACTAAACGAGAACAAGAAATTTTGAAATTAATGGCAAAAGGTTTAAATTCTCCCGAAATGTCTTCTAAATTGTTTCTTTCGTATCATACAATTGAGAATCATAAAAGAAATTTAAGAAAAAAAACTCAGACTAAAACTTCAGTGGAATTGATGAATTATGTTTGGCAAAATAATTTGATCTAAAAAACATTGCAAAATGGATTTAAAACCAATATCTACAAATGATTTTAAAGATATAATGTTGCGACCAACAACGGTTTTAACAAAAATTGATTTTTATAATTATTTTTTACCATTTATAAAACAAGCCGAAAATTTTGCAGTTGCGCCCTATTTTTGGTTAATCCCAAATCAAGAAAATATGACACTGGTCGAGGCTAGTGATAATATTAGAACTCTTACTCCCTATTCGAAAAAAGAATGGATTACTAAAGATTCGTTTTTTTGGATGAACAATATGCATCCGGACGATCAAGGTTTTCTTGGCGCATCCATAAGTATGGCTGTCAAAGTTCAAGAAACAATGACGGAAAAACGTGCAGAAAAAGTACGATTAAATATTTATTGCAGAATGCTAAATGCAGATTCTAATTTCAGATGGGTTTTGATTCAATTCCCCAAAAAACTCTTTGATAGTAATGGTCAAATAATAAGCACATTGATACTTACAACTGATTTATCACATTTAGAAGTCGAATTAAAATGCATGATGACGCTCATTGACCCTAGTGATAACAAATTCAATTTCTTTTCAGCTTCTATAGAAAATCAAAATTTTTTTCAATTGGATTTACCCAGTATTTCAAGACGTGAACATGAAATTTTGTTACTTATGACAAAAGGTTTAAATAGTCCCGAAATTGCCGAAAAACTTTTTTTGTCTTATCATACTGTTGAAAATCATAAACGTAATTTAAGAAAAAAAACCAAAACCAAAACTTCGGCAGAATTAATTCATTATGTTTGGAGTAACAATTTGATTTAAATCTTTTCCTGCAACGCTTTAATTTCATCACGAAACTTCGCCGCTTGCATAAAATCTAAATCTTTTGCGGCTTTTTCCATTGCTTTTCGTTTTTCTCGGATGCGTTTTTCAATATCGGGTTTGGATAAATATTCGGTTTCTGGTTCGGCAGCTATAGAAGTTTCGTCGCCAAAAAGTTCGTAATCTACTAATTTATTTTTAGTAAAAGCACTTTCGATTTTTTTGTTCAATGCCATCGGAACTAAATTATTTTCGGCATTAAAATTGATTTGTTTAGTTCGACGGTAACTAGTTTCGTCAATGGTTTTTTGCATACTCGCCGTAATTTTATCAGCATACATAATTGCTTTTCCGTTCAAATTCCTAGCCGCACGACCTATAGTTTGGGTTAAGGAACGCGCATTTCTTAAAAACCCTTCTTTGTCGGCATCTAAAATAGCAACCAATGAAACTTCCGGTAAATCTAATCCTTCGCGAAGTAAATTTACTCCTATCAAAACATCAAAAATGCCTTTTCGCAAATCTTGCATAATTTCTATTCGCTCTAGCGTATCGACTTCTGAATGAATGTAACGGCAACGAACATCCAGTTTCGTTAAATATTTAGCCAATTCTTCTGCCATTCGTTTTGTCAGAGTGGTAACTAAAACGCGCTCATCGATTTCGGCACGAAGCTGAATTTCTTCAATTAAATCATCTATCTGGTTTAAACTCGGGCGAATTTCTATAATTGGATCTAACAATCCTGTTGGACGAATAACTTGCTCGACAACAACACCTTCGGTTTTTTGCAATTCATAATCAGCTGGTGTTGCCGAGACATAAATAACTTGATTTTGCATCGATTCAAATTCATCAAACTTTAACGGTCGATTGTCCATTGCTGCTGGTAATCGAAAACCATATTCGACTAAATTTTCTTTTCGGGATCGGTCGCCACCATACATGGCGTGAACTTGAGATATTGTAACGTGACTTTCATCGACAACCATCAAATAATCTTTTGGGAAATAATCTAATAAACAAAAAGGTCTCATTCCAGCGCTTCTCCCATCAAGATATCTAGAATAATTTTCGATTCCTGAACAATAACCCAATTCACGAATCATTTCTAGATCAAAATTAGTACGTTCTTCTAATCTTTTTGCTTCTAGATGTTTGCCAACTTCTTTAAAAAAATCGCATTGTTTGACCAAATCTTGTTGAATTTGCCAAATAGCATCTTGCAAAACATCTGGCGAAGTCACAAACATATTGGCAGGATAAATTGTTAATGCCTCAAATTTTTCAACAATTTGTAAAGTTTTTATATCGAAACTTTCAATTTCTTCGATTTCATCTCCAAAAAAGTGAATTCGAAAACCGTCGTCGGAATACGATGGATAAATATCAACCGTATCGCCTTTGATTCTAAAATTTCCTGGTAAAAATTCCATTTCCGTTCGCGAATATAAGCTCTGCACCAATTGATGTAATAATTTAGTTCTAGAAATTACTTGACCGACTTCTACAGGAATTATATTTCTTTGAAATTCGGTCGGATTTCCAATACCATACAAACAAGAAACCGAACAAATTACTATAACATCTCTTCGTCCAGACAAAAGCGATGCCACGGTTGACATTCGCATTTTCTCTAACTCTTCATTAATAGACAAATCTTTTTCGATGAATACCCCCGAAACGGGCATAAATGCCTCGGGTTGGTAATAATCGTAGTAGGAAACAAAATATTCTACGGCATTATTAGGGAAAAATTGCTTGAATTCAGAATACAATTGTGCCGCTAAAGTCTTGTTATGTGCCAATACCAAAGTTGGTCGCTGCACATCTTGTATTACGTTGGCAACTGTAAAAGTTTTTCCAGAACCCGTAACTCCCAGTAAATTTTGATATTTTTCATTACCAAATATACCTTGAACCAATTTTTCGATGGCTTGCGGTTGGTCGCCTTTCGGCTGATAGTCTGATACTAATTGGAAGTTCATTATTTTTAGTTTGCAGAGTTACAAAGTTACAAAGTTTCAAAGTAACAGAATTGAAAAATTGGGATTAAAAACTTTGGGTCTTTATAACTTTAAATCTTTGTCACTTATTTTAAAACTTCCAATTTTTTTGTTGCACTTCACTCAAAAATGTCCAAGCCACAATTCGACTGGTTTTTTGCCCTTGTGACATGTCAATAGTTTTAACCTCAACAGCTTGAACTACACTTAAAGTTTTGTAAATGTTAGGCAAATTCTCCTTTTTAGAAACTAATGTTGTAAACCAAAAAACTTGTAATGGATATTTTGCAGATTCATAAATCATTTGGGTAATAAAACCAATTTCGCCTCCCTCGCACCAAAGTTCAGCATTTTGACCACCAAAGTTTAGAACTGGTGATTTGGTTCGTGTATTTTCTAAATTATTAACTTTTCGTATAGAAGATTTTGTTGCTTCGGCCTGCGAATTATGAAATGGAGGATTACAAATAGTAAACGTAAATTTATCTTCTGGCAAAATAATATTTTTGAAAATAAATCTTGATTCTACTTGCAATTGCAAACTTACAACATCTATTAATTTTGGATTTTGTTCTATGATTTTTTTGCAATTTTGGATGGCATTTTCATCTATGTCAGTACCAACAAACGACCAACCATAAATAGAATTTCCAAGAATCGGATAAATGCAATTCGAACCAATACCAATATCTAGACCTATAACATTTTCACCTTCAGGAATTATATTATTGTTTTTTGTTGCCAACAAATCGGCTAGATAATGAATGTAATCAACACGTCCAGGAATTGGAGGACAAAGGTAGTCTTTTGGCAAATCCCAGTTTTTGATGTCATAATCTAACATCAGAATAGACTTGTTTAATGATTTTACTGCGTTTGGATTACTAAAATCTAAAGTGTGATTATCGTATTCGTTAACAAAAACATATTGTTTTAAATCTGGATTTGTTGCTAATAATTTTTCGAAATCATATCCAAATCGATGTAAACTTCTTGGATGTAAATTGTTTTTTTCGGTTGTAATTTTCTCTTTCATTTTTCTTTATAGAATACAAAGATAGTTATTATAAATTGGTTACATTTATATCATAATAAATAATAAAAATGATTTCAAAGTTCAAGTTCAAAAAGGCCTATTTTATTTATTTTTTGGTTATTTCTTATGTCTTGTTTTGTCAATCTTGCATGACAATGCGAATGAATACCAAAGAAACTAGATTGTTTTTCGAAACTTCTAAAATGCCTTTTTTAGATAAAACTTATGTTTCTGAAGATTTTCAAATTCATTATATAGAAACTGGAAAATGGGACAATCCAACCTTGTTTTTTATACATGGTTCCCCAGGCAGTTGGGATGCCTACAAAGATTATTTAAAAGATACTTTGTTACTTAAAAAATACCGAATGATTGCAATCGATAGACCTGGTTTTGGTTATAGTAATTTTCAGAAGTCAGAAAATTTGTCAGAACAATCACATCGAATAACCAATTTTATAAAATCCATAAATAATAAACAACCCATAGTTTTAGTTGGTCATTCATTGGGTGGACCCATTGTTGCAAAATTGGCAACTTTGGAACCAAAACTATATTCAAATTTAGTTATTTTGGCTGGAGCTATTGACCCTAAAGCAGAGAATCCAGAAGTTTGGCGAAGCATCATTATGAAGAAACCTATTAGATACTTGATTCCTGGTGCTTTGCGACCATCAAATGATGAATTGTGGTGGCTCAAACAAGACTTGTATGATATGCAACCAAATTTAAAAAAAATTATAAGCAACGTGTTGATAATTCATGGAACAGTTGACCCTTTGGTTCCCTATAAAAACATGGCTTTTATGCAAAAAGAATTTATCAATGCTAAAAAAATAGATACAATTTCTATCAAAAATGCCAATCATTTTATACCTTGGGAACATTATGTTGAAATTAGAAATGCTTTGCTTAATTTAAAATTAGATTAATCAAAACATTCCATCAATAATAAATCTCCATTTTGGTGTTCAATTTTTACTATTCCGTCGTTTTCGACATGGTTGCTATTTCCATTTCTGTAGCCCAATTTTAGGGATTCATTTTTTAAGGGATAAAATAAATTTTGAGTCGAAATGCCAGAAACTTCTCCGATTGGAATTATTGAAATGATAGAATTGGCTGTGTACCATTTTTCGAATGTGTTCGGAAGTAAAAAAATTTTGGAATGATCGTCAAGAATTACAATTTTTAATAAATGTCGATATTGCACTATGTTTGTGATATTTGCAATGGTATGATCCGCACGTTTTCCGGTTGCCCAAACGACATTTACGGCTGGGATTTTTCGTTCGATTAAATAATCGAATGCTTTTTCAAGATCGGTTTTGTTTTGGTCTGGTACGTGAATTATTTCAATCGGAAATTGGCTTTCTCTGTATTTTTCTACATTGAAATTGCGGTCAAAATCTCCAATTAGAACATCGACTTTCAAGTCATATTTCATAACTCGTTCAATTGCGGAATCTAGCACAACAACTAGTGGCGACCATTCCAGAAGTTGTCCTAACAATTCAGTACTACATTCTAAACCATTGGCAATTATGAGTGCTGGTTCTTGGTCGTCTCGAACGATATGATGTGATGACATTTCTGATTCATTTGTTTATTATGTATCTAGCCCCGACTGAAACGAAAAGCCTTTTGAAGTTTTGAGCCAATTTTTTTTGAAACAAAAAAGCGACCAAAGGAAGCTCTTTTTGTTTCTTTAAAAAGATGGTTCGAAACGAAAAAGCTTGAAGTAAAAAGCGGGAATTTGCTTCTAAAAATTATTTCCGAACGTCACTTTCTATTAAACCATCACGGAGACGGATAATTCTGTGAGCATATTCGGCAATTTCTTCTTCGTGAGTGACCAAAATCACGGTATTGCCAAGTGCGTGAATATCACCAAAAAGTTTCATGATTTCGATAGAAGTTTTACTGTCAAGATTTCCTGTAGGTTCATCAGCAAGAATAATCGACGGTTTGTTCACGAGTGCACGCGCAATGGCTACTCGCTGGCGTTGTCCGCCTGAAAGTTGATTGGGCTGATGATCCATTCTGTCGCCAAGATTGACTTGATTCAAAACTTCCGTCGCACGAATATTTCTTTCGGATTTAGAATAACCTGCATAAATCATGGGCAATGCAACGTTGTCGAGTGCAGTTGTTCTTGGCAAAAGATTGAATGTTTGGAACACGAAACCAATTTCTTTATTTCGGATTTCGGCCAATTCGTCATCTACCATTTTTGAAACGTCTTTTCCATTTAAAATATAACTTCCAGATGTTGGCGTATCTAAACAACCCAAAAGGTTCATGAGTGTTGATTTTCCTGAACCCGATGGTCCCATGAGAGCAACATATTCTCCTTTATTTATTTGTAAATCTATGCCTTTTAACACATAGACTATTTCGTTACCAAGAACAAAATCTCGTTTTATGTTTTTGATGTTGATTAAGGATTCTGCCATTTGAAAATGAAGATTAACGTTGTTTTGATTCTACTTTGTAAATATAAGTAGAATGAAATTGATTTTTGTTACAATCTAATCACAAAATGTTCCTTTTCTTGTTCGGCTCTAAAAAACACAATTCCCCATTGAAATGTATCAATAGTAACAGTAACTTTTGGATTATTTTTTATAATTCCCCAAGCTTTTTCCATGTCGTTGCTCCAATGAATATCATCAAAAATCCAAACAGAATCATTGGTTATTGTTGGTAATAAACGTTCGAAATACTCTAAAGTTGCAGTTTGAGAATGGTTTCCATCGAAATATATTAAGTCTAAAGTCGAAAGTCTAAAGTCGAAAGATTTAAAATAATTAGTAAACTCAGTTATAACTATTTCTACATTATTAATATTAAATTTTTGAAATTGTACTTGAGATTGATTTGCAGTTTCGGGACAACCTTCGAGAGTAATGATTTTCGATTTTTGATTTCCTAACGATAAAGCCGAAGTAGCTAATCCTAATGAAGTTCCGATTTCGAGAATTGTATTTGGCTGAAAATAATTTACAATTCTAAACAATAATTCGGCTCTTTTAGTTGAAATTCCTGCTGTTTTTGCTATTTCAGAAACTTGTCTTTTATTAGATTTAAAAATTCTGGAACCTGCTCCAAAATCAGTTACTTCTATGGAATTTTTATTTGCTAAAAGTAATTTTCTATAACTTTTTAAAATCGAATATTCTGGATAAATAGTTTTGTCGTAAAAGCATTTCGTAACTAAATCAAACACAAAAGGCGAATGAATTCCATGTTCGTTTTTGGAGTAATAAAGAAATTTTAAATACGATTTTGCAATCATAATTCTCAGCTGTATTTTTCTATTAACGATTTTACCACAACTTCTGTTTTGGCAAAACGTGCTTTACGTTCCAGGTTTTTGGGTTGTGCAACCCGCTCTTTACAGTCTAATATCGAGCAAGATTCGCAAGTTACACCAACTTTGCGTTTTACAATATTCGTATCATTCAAGAAAGCAATCTTACTTTGTGCGTGTGAAGAAATCATAATTCCTAGTGCTATGCTCCTAAAATAGCCATATCTAAAAGGATCTTTTGTTGCTGATGCAAAAACTAAATATTCATTTTCGGTATGGTCATAGGAAGAAATTTGTGCTTCAAATAAATGATTCTTATTTGAAACCGTTATTTCTTTCAAAGTTTTTATAGAAACCCATCTTCTGCAATAATGTTCGTTATTTTCATTGGCGTGCGGTTCTTGAATATTGGTAATATGCAATTCTTTGGTCAATTGATAATCGTCTCGCTCTGGTTTGTAATTGAATCTTAAAAAAAAGAGATTTTTTAAGTTAAAATATTTTGGTAAAATATTTGTCAATCGCTGGTAAAATGTTTCTGGAGAATCGGTAAATTCAGCTATTAACTTAAGGAAAATTTCGGAATCCAAAGTTTTTGAATCAAAAAATATTTTTAATTCAGCAACTAATTTTTTTCTAGGAATAAGTAATGCTCCCGCAAAATAAGAAGCAATAAAATTATTTAAAACCTGATCAAAACTATCAAATTTTATCCAAGAAAAAGTATATAATCTATCGGTAATATTCAAAAAATTATAACCAATTTCTTTAGCATAAATAAACATTCTTTGTGATGAATCGGCCTCTTTAGAAATTAGTAAAGTTTTGGTTTTTGGCACAAAAACCGAACGCAAATTTGTTAATTCTTTGTGTTCTGTCAATTCCTCATTGTTAATAATATAACCATATTCTTCTACTAGAATATCTTCCAAATCTATCTCATTTAGTTTTTTAGATAAATCAATAGAATAAGACTTTGCAAACCTTTCAACATCATTTTCTATTGAATCAAAATAATTATTATGCGCTTCTTGGTAAGATCGTAATGATGCTAAAAAAAATCGTTCTCTACTCAAATTATAATGCTTGGCGATTTCAAAAAGGGTACTAATAAAAGCATTTACTTTCAATGGAGCTTCGGCAATAATATCAATTAAATCACTTTCTTTAATACCAAAAATATCCAGAGGAATTTCCTTCAAAATTTTAGATTGCAAAATCTCGCCAATTGGAGCTAAATTTTTATCTAATTTAAGCGAAACCATTTGGTCATAAGTCACATCGAGTGCCTCGGTAAGCAAAACAATTTTATCACGTTTCGGATATTTTTTTCCTTTTTCAATTTCATTTAAATACGATTTTGAAAGCCCAGTTACTTTGGCCAAACCAAACAATGACAAACTTTTTTCAGTTCGTAACTGTTTTAACTTCAGCCCAAAAATTAAGCGAATGTATTCTTCTTCAATCATTTTTTATTTTTTTTTAGCGAATCGTTCAGCCTTTATTTATCAATTTTGTTCCATTTCTCAGTTTTATCTCTTCTCTCGTTAAAAACGATATTCGATGATACAGCCTAAATCAGTGCTAAATGAGCTGTTTCTGGTTGTATTTGTAAGCTTTTATACACAAGACAAATATAGCTTATTTAATAGCGAAAATGCAAAAATAAATTATTTTATAAATTTAGCGAACGTTCGCTTGTTTTGTATTTATTTATTTTATACTATTGTACTCAGATAAAAACAACACATTATATTATGGAAATTCTAATTGAAAATACCGAAGTGAAAAATAAACATAAAAACGGTTACGAAAATATCATAACTCCTGATGCTTTACTTTTTTTAGAAGCACTTCATAAAAAATTTAATGCCAAACGAAAAGAACTTCTAGAAAAAAGAGAAATTCAACAAGTGATTTTCGATAACGGGGAATATCCAATATTTCCTTTGGAAACCAAAAAAATAAGAGAATCCAATTGGACTGCGTCTCCAATTCCAGCTGACTTATTAGATCGAAGGGTTGAAATTACAGGTCCAGTTGATCGCAAAATGGTTATAAATGCCCTAAATTCTGGTGCTAAAACGTTTATGGCCGATTTCGAAGACAGTTGCTCGCCAACATGGAATAATTTAATGGATGGGCAAAAAAACCTTATCGATGCAGTAAACAAAACCATATCGTTAGAACAAAACGAAAAATCATACCAATTAAATAATGAAATTGCTACTCTTATTGTAAGACCACGAGGTTTACATTTAGACGATAAAAATCTACAATTCGAGAACGAAAATTTTTCTGCCTCTTTAATAGATTTTGGTTTGTACTTTTTTCATAACATACAAAACTTATTAAAGCAAAATTCATCGTGCTATTACTACTTGCCAAAGTTAGAGCATTACGAAGAAGCAAGATGGTGGAATGAAGTGTTTGAATTTTCACAAAATTATTTAAAAATTCCAGTTGGAACAATCAAAGCTACTGTACTTATTGAAACTATAACCGCAAGTTTTCAGTTAGACGAAATAATTTATGAATTAAAAAATCATATTGTTGGACTTAATTGTGGTCGTTGGGATTATATTTTTTCTTTTATAAAGAAATTAAAAAATAAACCCAATTTTCTGGTGCCAGACAGAGATCAAGTAACTATGACTAGCCCGTTTATGAATGCTTATTCTCTGAGAGTAATTCAAACTTGTCACAAAAGAGAAATACTTGCTATTGGCGGAATGGCTGCTCAAATTCCGATTAAAGGTGATGAGGAAGCTAATAATTTAGCTTTCGAAAAAGTAAAAGCCGACAAGGAGCGAGAAGTAAAAAACGGTCACGACGGCACTTGGGTAGCGCATCCAGGATTGATTCCGATTGCTTTGAAAGCGTTTAATGAAAATATGATGACCAAAAATCAGATGCATATTAAAAGAAACGAAATTACCATAACTGAAGATCAACTTTTAGAATTACCATTAGGAAATGTAACAGAAAAAGGAGTTCGAAAAAACATAAATGTTGCCATTTTGTATCTAGAATCGTGGCTTATAGGAACTGGCGCTGCAGCTATTTACAATTTAATGGAAGATGCAGCTACAGCAGAAATTTCAAGAGTTCAATTATGGCATTGGTTAGACAAAAAAGTAGTTTTAGAAAACGGTAATACTTGCACAAAAGTATTATATCAAGAATATGCCGTTCAAGAATTAGAAGCTATCAAAGAATATGTTGGCGCCAAAAGATTTTCTGAAGGGAAATTTGAAATTGCTTCAAAACTATTATTAGAAATGGTTTTTAATGAAAAACTAGATGAGTTTTTAACACTGAAAGCTTATCCGTACTTAGACTAATAAAAAACGAATATTAAAATAATTTACACAACTATATAATCAAAAAAAATGAACACAAACGAAAAAATTCAGCGATTAGTTACCGATTGGACAACAAACAAAAGATGGAATGGAGTTGAAAGACCCTACACAGCCGAAAAAGTAATTACGCTTCAAGGATCTTATCAAATTCAACATTCGGTTGCAAAACATGGTGCTGAAGTTTTATGGTATAAATTAAACAATCAAGATTGGGTTGCTGGATTGGGCGCGTTAACAGGAAATCAAGCCATTCAAGAAGTTGAAGCAGGATTAGAAGCTATCTATTTGAGTGGTTGGCAAGTAGCTGCAGATGCCAATTTATCAGGCGAAATGTATCCAGACCAATCCTTATATCCAGCCAACAGTGTTCCTCAGGTTGTAAAACGTATTAATAATGCTTTATTAAGAGCAGATCAGATACAAAGTGTAAACAAAATTGAACATAAAAAAGAATATCTAGTTCCTATTGTTGCCGATGCTGAAGCAGGTTTTGGTGGCAATCTAAACGCTTTCGAATTGATGAAAGGCATGATCGAAGCTGGAGCTGCTGGTGTTCACTTTGAAGATCAATTATCATCTGCAAAAAAATGTGGTCATTTGGGCGGAAAAGTACTAGTTCCAACGCAAGAAGCTATTAACAAACTAGTTGCGGCACGTTTAGCAGCAGATGTTATGGGCGTTTCGACATTAATTATTGCAAGAACCGATGCCGAGGCTGCAAATTTAATTACTAGTGATGTCGATGAAAGAGATAGAAAATTCATCACAGGAGAACGTTCTCCAGAAGGTTTTTTCTATGTAAATAATGGTATCGAACAAGGAATCGATCGTGGTTTATCTTATGCACCTTATGCTGATTTAATCTGGATGGAAACTTCTACGCCAAATATTGCAGAAGCTAGAAAATTTGCTAATGCAATTCATGCACAATACCCAGGAAAATTGTTGGCGTACAATTGTTCACCATCATTCAACTGGGCTTCTAAACTATCGGTAAAAGAAATGGAAACTTTTAGAGAAGATCTTGCAGCAATGGGATACAAGTTTCAGTTTATTACATTAGCAGGATTTCACGCATTAAACACTTCCATGTTTGAGCTTTCTTTAGCTTACAAAAAGAAAGGTATGGCTGGTTATTCTGAATTGCAAGAAAAAGAATTTGCTCTTCAAAAAGAAGGCTTCAAAGCAATCAAGCATCAAAATTTTGTGGGAACAACTTATTTTGATGAGGTTCAAAACACGGTTACTATGGGATTAACATCAACTGTAGCAATGAAAGATTCTACAGAAACAGCACAGTTTTAGTATTTGGTTAATTTTTTTGTTATGAAAAGCTCCCAGAAATAGGAGCTTTTTAGTTTAACATTAATCAAAAAACTTATCCTTCAATTTTGGCAGAAAGTTCAAACCAACGTTCTTCGCGATCTTCGATCTTATTGATAATATTTTCGAGTTCTTTGGCTTTTGCCGAAATATGGGTATCAGCAACTTTTCCCTCAGCAAAAAGTTGTTCAATTTTTTGCTTTTCGATTTCAAAATCTTTGATTTCTCTTTCAAGTTTCTGATATTCTTTTTGCTCGTTGAAAGTCAGATTTCCAGTAGAATTATTTTGCTTCCAACCTGTTTTTTCGGTGTTAACCGAATCTAATTTTTTTGGTTCGATTGAATCTTCATAGGCTCGAAAATCAGAATAATTTCCAGGGAAGTTTTCTATTTGTCCTTCCCCACGAAAAACAAATAAATTATCGACAATTTTATCCATAAAATACCTATCATGCGAAACAACAAGCAAGCATCCAGGATAATCCAAAAGAAAACTTTCTAGAACATTCAACGTTACAATATCCAAATCATTTGTTGGTTCATCAAGAATCAAAAAATTAGGATTTTGAATCAAAACCGTACATAAATAGAGTCGTTTTAATTCGCCACCCGACAATTTCTCTACAAAATCGTACTGTTTTTTTCTGTCGAATAAAAAGCGTTCTAAAAGTTGTCCAGCCGATATTAATTTCCCCTTTGCTAGCGGAATAAATTCGCCATATTCTTTAATAACTTCTATAACTTTTTGACCTGGTTTTGGGTTTATTCCGCTTTGCGTATAATATCCAATTTTGATGGTTTCACCCGTAATAACTTTCCCAGAATCGACAGGAATTGTCTGGGTTATCATGTTTAGAAAAGTCGATTTTCCTGTTCCGTTTTTACCAATAATCCCAATGCGTTCGCCTCGTTGAAAATCAAAACTAAAATTATCAAGAATAACTTTGTCTTTAAATTTTTTGGATATTTTATGCAATTCGATGATTTTCGAACCCATTCGTTCCATATTTATTTCGAGTTCAACTGCGTTTTCTTTTCGTCGAGATTGGGCTTTTTCTTTAATTTCGTAAAAATCATCTTGGCGCGATTTCGATTTAGTTGTTCTAGCTTTTGGTTGGCGGCGCATCCACTCGAGTTCTTTCACAAAAAGGTTTTGCGCTTTGTCCACGCTAGAATTTTCAGATGCAATTCGCTCTTCTTTTTTCTCTAAATAATAAGAATAATTCCCTTTATATTGGTATAATTTTCCGTTATCGAGTTCAATGATTTCATTGCAAACGCGTTCAAGAAAAAATCTATCGTGAGTAACCATAAACAACGTAATATTTTCTTTTGCGAAATAACTTTCTAGCCATTCAATCATCTCTAAATCAAGATGATTTGTTGGCTCATCAAGAATTAATAAATCGGGTCGGTTAATAAGAATTATGGCTAATGAAAGTCGTTTTTTCTGTCCTCCAGAAAGATTTTTAACTTTTAACTTAAAATCTTCTAATTTCAATTTAAACAAAATTTGCTTGTATTGTGTCTCGAAATCCCAAGCATTATGTTGATCCATTCCATCAAAGGCTTTTTGATACGCCTCGGAATCATCAGGATTTTCCAAAGCTTTTTCATAAGCCTCTATGACTTTTAAAATCGGATTATCGCTTGCGAAAATACTTTCTTCGATGGTCAACTCGTCTTGCAAATTGGCATCTTGTGACAAAAAAGCCATATTTATACCTTTACGCAAAACTACATTTCCTGTATCGGGTTCGTCTTCGCCATTAATAATTTTCATGATGCAGGTTTTACCCGAACCATTCTTGGCTATAAAAGCAATTTTTTGATCTTTGTTTATTCCAAATGAAATATTTTCGAACAAGGTTCGTTCTCCAAAAGATTTCGATATATTTTCGACAGATAAGTAATTCACTAGTTTATTTTTTTTGCAAAAGTAGGCTATTAATTACGAATTAAAAATTACCAGTAGTGAAAATGAAAATTAAGATTTTAAACTTTAAATTAAAATTTTTGTGACTTTTTTTTTAAAATCTTACATAAAATTTGTTTTTAACCAAAAATAATTAAAATGGAAACTTTAAATAAAAATATCATAACTTTTATAACAAAAATTCCGTTTTTTATGAATCATTTGTTAACTAAGTATTTAATTATATATATTTTGACCAATAGCCATCTCTTTTAATTTAATTGAGTAAAGCCCATTAAGAATTATATTGCATGAGGGATTTATACATATTATTAATATCAATTTTAATTTGATTCAAAAATCAAAAATAAATTCCTAAATTTACTTAACCAAAAAATTAAATAAAAAAATATTATGGCGGGATTAATGGATTTATTAAGTAGCGATTTAGGAAATCAAATTATTTCTGGCGTTGCAGGAAAAGTAGGTACGAGCGAAGAAGAAACCTCATCGGTTTTAGCTTCTTTGATGCCAACAATGGTGGGTGCGATGCAAAATAATGCTTCAACACCAGAAGGGCTTTCGGGACTGCTTGGAGCACTAACTGGTGGAAAACACGATGGAGGAATTCTTGATAATTTATCGGGTTTTCTGGGTGGAGATGACCATTCTGATGGGGAAAATATTTTGGGTCACGTTTTAGGTGGCGATCATCAAAATGTTCAAAATAATTTGGTACAATCCACTGGAATTGGTTCCGATAAAATAGGTATGATCATGAAAATGGCTGCTCCAATTTTGATGGGATATTTATCTAAAAAAGCAATTGGTGGAGGTTTAACTAATGATGCCCAACAATCTGGAGGAGGTTTGACTGATATTTTGGGTGGATTATTAGGCAGCGGTCAAACCCAATCTGCACCCGTCCAATCTGGTGGAGGAAATATTTTAACATCAATGCTAGACCAAGATGGTGATGGAGAACTTGAGATTGGTGACGCTGTAGCAGTTGCTACAAAAAAAGGTGGTATTGGAGGTTTTCTCGGAAGCCTTTTTGGAAAATAAAATTTAACAAAGCCATCACTTGCAACTGATGGTTTTTTTATACCTTTATATTATGAGAACGTTAATAATTATATTTCTATTTTCTTTGACTCTTTTTAGTTGTAAATCTAAAAACGTTGTTGAAAATAAAAATTTAGTAAATTCAAGCAAAATTTTAGGCGATACTGTAAAAATTGCAAATGAAAAACTTGAATATGAAGTTATCATTATAGACGTTGGGTTTGTAAATTGGTTAAATACTCTTGCTTTACCTAGAAATTATCTTTCCGAAACATTTATGGAAAATAAAAATCAGTTCTATGTTTCAGAATGGAACCGACGCGTGATAAACTCTCAACAATTTGATCCAAATCTTTATGAAATGAATATCAACTTCGATTCTAGTGTTCACTATGGCTACGAAGTAAATTATTTGATTTACAATTATATGGTTTATTTTCAGAATACCTACAAACAACGATTATTTGGATTTGTTCCACCACGATAGTTTTAATTATGAAAAAATTAAAAGAACGTTGGGGAATAACTTCTAACTTTCAATTGGTAATTATTTTTGTTGTTTTTGCAATCAATGGAACTTTGTCCTCTAAAATTGCAACATCGATTTTGGATTTTATTGATTTCAACCTTGAAAATCAAAATTTTTTTATTTACTATTTCGTCTTGATAGTATCAATAACTATTCTCTATCCTTTTTTGATTATATTAATCGGTTTTTTATTTGGTCAATTTAATTTTTTTTTTAAGTTTGGAAAAAACATGTTATCAAAACTGGGTTTAGGATTTGTATTTAGTGCAAAAAAAAATCTCGAATGATTCGAGATTTATTAATTTAAAATGGGAAATTATTTTTCTTTTTTTATAACATAAACATAAATCCATGTTAGTGTAAACGTAGGAATAATATCCGTAAAAGGAATAATTTCTTCTAAAGTTCCTAAAACTCCAGCAATTTTTCCAGTTATTCCTTTATACATCACCGCTAAAAGAATACCAGAAATTGGAGCCCATATTATATCTGTAGATTCAGCTATTCCTGGAATTATGTAGGACATCATTCCAATTAAATCGAAAATAATCCCTAAAAACAGTTTCAACATTTTGTGTGTTGTGGCTTTTTGATTGGTTTCTATTTGCAAAGTAGTATTCATTATTGTTTTAAATTTTATTGGTTCAAAACTAAAGATACAAAATCGATGCCAAATTTAAAATTTTATCTCTCTTGGTAGATTTTTAATAACTGATTTACAGTATTCCAATTTCGAATAGTGGCTGTAACATTTAATTTTTTTTCGATATAATTTTGGTCAAGTTTTGTTTTTGCTGGTGAAATGTCGTATTTAATATAAATTCTATTTTCGTCTACGACTACTTCATCGGGTTTGAAATTGCTTATTTTCAAATCATTGGTACTTTCTGATTTTAAAATTGTAGAGACGAAAGCAACATATAATTTTTTTGTATCAACCTCTTGATTTTTTAAAAATGGATTATTTATTAAACATAATTCTAAATCCTTTTGAGCAATGACAATCACAGGAACATCGTGTCCAAAAGTTTTTTGAATTTCTTGTTTGATTACAAAGGCGACTTTTGCAGCATTTTCTTCAACAGTATCTACAAAAACATTTCCAGATTGAATATAGGTTTGAACGTTTTGAAATCCAATTTTTTCTAAACTGTTTTTCAGAATTTCCATTTTAATCATGCGATGTCCAGAAACATTAATACCACGAAGTAAAGCAATATGTGTTTTCATGTTTTTTAATTACAAAAATGCAGAACACTTATTCACCATTTTTTTGGAGTCTCATTATTTTATTTTTCTTTTTGGTGCTTCATCAGCGAGAAATCCAGAAAAGAATATTTTTTTCTTTTGTTTTAAAGCTCCAGATTTCGATTGGTCACCGCCATAGAGTCTTTTTTGGGTAGAAACTAATCTATTTGCAAATTGAATTTAGCTTTTATTTTTCTCTTAACTCTAACAACAAACTAAATAGTATATCCATTTATTCCAGAACTTCTATTTGATTTAGCTTCAAAAGATTGTTTCAAAAAGAATGATGCTAGTGATCCATCAAAAACTTCAAGTTCAATTTTATTTGCGACTATTTATATTTTTTAATAAATAAACAATATAAATAATTTTTATTAAAAAACTTCGCTAGCCTCTTTCAGTTTTTCCATGTTATTTACCAATTGCAACTCATCGATTAGTTTTTGGATTTTACCATTCATTACTCCATCCATATCAAAAACATCGATGCCGACTCTGTGATCTGTAACGCGTCCCTGTGAGTAATTATAGGTACGAATTTTTGCAGAACGGTCTCCGGAACTTACTTGCGATGTTCGTTTTACAGCGTCCTCAGCTTGTTTTTTGGCTAATTCTTGCTCGTATAAACGAGAACGTAAAACGCCAAAAGCTTTATCTTTATTTTTATGTTGTGATTTTTGATCTTGACATTGGGCCACCAATCCAGTAGGAATGTGCGTCAATCGAACTGCCGATTTAGTTGTATTTACTGATTGTCCACCTGGTCCTGAGG
>JAYWEG010000257.1:0-7716 GCA_043779445.1 Bacteroidota bacterium | reverse complement strand
GGGAACAGTTTTTTAATTTCCTTTCGAATGTATTCATTCATCCCATAATTATCATCAATATGAAGAAATCCACCAGATGTCATGTATTTTCTAAGATTCTCCACATCAGATGGGCTAAAAACTACATTTCCGTGCCCGGTCATGTGCACATAGGGATACGAAAATAAATCTGGGCTACTTGGTTCAACAACTCCAGGTTTGGGTTTTATTTTTGTATTTATAGTAGCGTTACAATATTTAATTAAATTTGGTAGCGATGTTGGATTTGCATACCAATCGCCACCACCAGAGTATTTTACAAGAGCAATTTCTTGAGAAAACCCAAATGATGATATAAGAAATAATAGGATTATTTTTTTCATTTATTATTCATTTATAAAAACCATCGAATGGCAAGCTACTATACCTGCAGTTTCTGTGCGTAATCTAGTAATACCTAGAGTAACGGGTTCATATTTGTTTTCTAATGCCAACCTTATTTCTTTTTCAGAAAAATCGCCTTCTGGACCAATCAAAATTAGAGTATTTTCGTTTGATTTCGCCACTTCTTTCAACGATTTTTTATTTGTTTCTTCGCAATGTGCAATAAATTTACGAGAGTCATTATTCAGAAACATAAAATCTCTGAAAGTTATTGGTTCGTTTAGTTTTGGTAAAAACAATTGGTTCGATTGTTTCATTGCAGAAAGAATAATTTTATCAAAACGATCATTTTTTACAAATTTTCTTTCCGAATGCTCACATATGATAGGTGTAATTTCTGAAACCCCAAGTTCTGTTGCTTTTTCTAAAAACCATTCATAACGATCGTTTAATTTAGTTGGAGCCACAGCTAAATGTAAATGAAATTTAGGTTTTTCTGATTTTTCAAAAGAAACAATTTTAACAGTACATTTTGTGTCTGACGCCAAAGTAATTTCTGTAGTAAATAAAAAACCTAAACCATTAGTTACTAGAAGAATATCATTATCTTTTTTCCGTAGAACTTTGATGATATGTTTGCTTTCTTCTTTATTAAAAAAAAAGGTTTTAGTAACTTCGGAAATTTCAGAATTATAAAATAATTGCATATTATTTAGAATTGAATTCGTGCTTTTGATACAACATTCGAAGTTTCAAATTGTTTGTTTAAGTATTTTCGATAACCTACAATTCCAATCATTGCAGCATTATCAGTTGTATATTCAAATTTTGGGATATAGGTTTTCCAACCCAATTTTTCTTCGAATTCTTTCAATGTTTTTCTAATTCCAGAATTTGCAGAAACTCCACCACCAATGGCGACTTGTTTGATACCTGTCTGTTTTACTGCGAGTTTTAATTTATCCATTAGAATTTCAATAATAGTATGTTGAATGGATGCACAAATATCATGCAAATTTTCGTCAATAAAATTCGGGTTTTCTATTTTCTTTTTTTGAATAAAATATAAGATTTGAGTTTTCAATCCCGAAAAACTAAAATCCAAGTTAGGAACTTTTGGTTTTGTAAACACAAATGCTTTTGGATTACCCAATTGCGCATATTTATCCACCAATGGTCCACCAGGATAGGGAAGACCTAAAATTTTAGCACTTTTATCGAAGGCTTCACCAACGGCATCATCCGTGGTTTCTCCAATAATTTTCATATCAAAATAATCCGAAACTGCAACAATTTGAGTATGTCCGCCAGAAATAGTCAATGCCAAAAACGGAAAACTTGGTTTGTCAAAGTTTTCTTCTTCTATAAAATGTGCTAAAATGTGTCCTTGCATGTGATTTACTGCTATCAATGGAATGTTTAGTGCTAAAGACATTGATTTTGCAAAAGAACTTCCCACCAATAAGGAACCCATCAATCCTGGACCTTGAGTAAAGGCAATAGCCGAAAGTTGATTTTTTGTAATTTTTGCACTTTTTAGAGCAGCTTCTATAACTGGTACAATATGTTGCTGATGAGCGCGAGATGCTAACTCTGGAACCACTCCACCATATTGATTATGAATAAGTTGATTTGCAACAACATTAGACAAAACTTTATTGTTTTCTAAAACAGCCGCAGCAGTATCATCGCAAGAACTTTCTATTGCTAGAATATAAACGGTATTGTTTTGCATAAAAAAGGCATAAAATTTGTGTTATATTTGGTATTAAGACATAAAAATCTATATTTTTACATCGTAGCCAAAATTAAAGGTTTTTTATCGAATGTTCAATTTTATGTTCGACATTTAATGTTTTTTTTAACTTTCTAACTTTTTATGATTATAAGAAAAACAAGAAAAATACTATTCCGATTACTGATTTTCGTCATTATTTTAGTTTTGACGTTTGGAATTTTTTTGTCTATTCCTTCTGTTCAGACTTGGTTTGCTAAGCAAGGGACAAGCTGGGTTAACGAAAAATATGGAACGGATATTGCTATCGATGAAATAACAGTTACTGGATTTGGGCATGTAAAAATTAAAAAAATTTTCATAAAAGATTACAAAAACGACACCTTGGTGTATGCTAAAACTTTAAATACAAATTTGTTAGAGGCTTGGGAAATTTATAAAACTGGCGATTTGCTTTTTGGAGACATCAGGTTAGATGGTTTAGTTTTTAACTTAAAGAATTATAAAGGAGAAAAAGACAACAATCTCGATAAATTTATTGAAAAATTTGAATCGGGATCAAAATCTTCAAAACCTTTTTTGTTAACTGCAAATCATGTCTTCGTTACAAATTCTCGATTTATGCTAACCGATGAAAATAGAATAAATCCAAAAGATTTAGACTTGAAAAATTGGACAGCAAAACTAGAAAATTTTAGAGTTTCTGGGCCGAATATTAATACCGACATCAAAAAAATGTCTTTTTTAGATCATCGTGGTTTGTTTGTTGATAATTTGAGCTCACTTTTTTCGTATACCAAAAAACAAATTCGACTAGAAAAATTAGATATTCTAACAAATCATTCCGTTTTCAAAGGGCAAGTTGTACTGAATTATGAGCGGAAAGATTTTGCAGATTTCAATAACAAAGTCAATTTTGATATAAAAATAGACAAAGCAAAATTGGCAACAAATGATATTTTCTATTTTTATAAAGAAATTGGTAGAAATCAACAATTTAACCTAAAAGCAAAGATAAAGGGAACTCTAAATAATCTAACCGCAGCAAATTTAAATTTATCGGATAAAAAAAATACTCAAATTATAGGAAATGTCAATTTCAAAAACCTTTTTGGAAAAGGAGAAAATAAATTCTATATGAAAGGAAATTTCGAAAAAGTAACTTCTAATTATGATAATTTAACAGCTATTCTTCCAAATGTATTAGGAAAAAAACTACCATCTTCATTAAAAAAACTTGGTCAATTTAATATTGTTGGAAATGCGGAAGTCACTACAAACGAAATTACTACAAATTTTGCTATGACCTCTTCACTCGGAAATGTGAAATCTGATTTAACAATGAAAAATATTGAAAATATAGATAATGCCTCGTATAAAGGTAATATTGTGCTTGAAAATTTCAAAATTGGAAGTTTTTTGAATCGAACCGATGTAGAAACAATTTCGATGGATGTAGATGTTGATGGTCGAGGTTTTACTCAAAAATATCTAAAAACTCGATTTTCTGGAACCTTAGATCAAATTAAATACAATAATTACAATTATAAAAATATTGTAGTTGATGGAAATTTCGAAAAACCATTTTTTAAAGGAAAAATAAATATAAATGATCCAAATTTAAAAATGGATTTTGACGGAATTGTTGATCTCAATAAATCAACAAATGTTTATGATTTTGACACCAAAATTCAATATGCCAATCTAAAAAAATTAAATTTTTTAAATGATTCTATTGCAAATTTCAAAGGCGATATTAAAATGAAAGTTTCCGGAACGAATCTTGACAATTTTATCGGAAAAGTTTACATAAACAATACGACCTATCAAAATAAAAAATCGACTTACCTATTTGATGATTTCGAAATTGAATCTAGTTTTGATGAAAACTCTATTCGAACCATTAAAATAAATTCACCCGATATAATCGACGGAAAAATGGTTGGAAAATTCAAGTTTAACCAACTACAAAAAATGGTCGAAAACTCTGTTGGTAGTTTGTACACTAATTATAGACCTAATAAAATTATTAAAGGACAATTCTTTAAATTCGACTTTTCGTTAAATAATAAAATCATCGAAATATTTTATCCTGGAATTTCTATTTCCGAAAACACTAAATTTCATGGTAGTATTAATTCTGACATTGACGAATTCAAATTCAATATTAATTCTCCAAAAATTGTTGCTTATGAGAATTCGGTAGATAACATAAATGTGGAAATTGATAATAAAAACCCATTGTATAACGCTTATATTCAGGTCGATAGCATCAAAACAAAATACTATAAAGTAAGAGACTTTAGTTTAATAAATATTACTCAAAAAGATACTTTGTTTGTAAGAAGTGAATTCAAAGGTGGTGATAAAGGCGAAGATTCATATAATCTAAATTTGTTTCATACGATTAATAAAGACAATAATAATGTTGTAGGAATTCGAAAATCGGAAGTGAAATTTAAAGAAAATTTATGGTATTTGAACGAAAAAGATTCTAAAGACAACATTGTAGTTTTCGATAAATTATTGAAAAATTTTAAATTCGATAATTTAATTATGTCTCATGAAAATGAATTTATTTCTTTGAATGGCGATGCTCAAGGAAAACTAAACAAGAATTTGAAATTGAATTTTAACGAAGTCGATTTACATAAAATTTTGCCCAATATTGATAAATTTAAAATCGATGGGATACTCAATGGAGGTTTAAATGTAAAACAAGAAAATGCCATTTATCAGCCCACTGCTCTAGTAACAGTCAATGGTTTGTCGATCAATAAAATACTACTTGGAAAGCTAAATCTGGATATTGAAGGAGATGATAGTTTAACTAAATTTGAAATTAATTCCTCTATCGAAAATAAAAATATTGAGGCTTTTAGTGCCAAAGGAAACTTGTCTGTTATTAACAAAAAAACGGTTGTTGATTTAGATTTGAATTTCGATAAATTTAATTTAGGAGTTTTAGATGGAATCGGAGGCACAGTCATAACGAATATTCGCGGTTTCGCTTCTGGGAATGCAAAAGTAATTGGTAACGTCGATAATCCAGACATGAATGGAAGATTATATTTAGACGATTCTGGCGTGAAAATTCCTTATCTTAATGTAAATTATTTGTTCAATGACAACACCGTTGTTGACGTTACAAGATCAAAGTTTATCATAAAAGATGCCGAGTTGAGTGACACAATATATCATACTCAAGGAGTTTTGAATGGTTTCATTCAACACAAAAATTTTAGTGATTGGAAATTAGACTTGAACCTTGATTCTCGAAATCTAATTGCGCTTGACACCTATTATAATGAAGATTCTGCCTATTATGGTAAGGCGTTTATTGACGGAAATGCAACTATTTCTGGACCAATTAGTAGTTTATTTATTAATGTAAATGCAAAATCTAATAAAAATACTTCCATAAAAATTCCGATTGGTAACGGAGAAACAGTTTCATCTAACGGTTATATTCATTTTGTAACTGAAAATGAAAAAAAGAACACCAAATCTGGAACTGTTGAAAAAGCTCAAAAATACGACGGTGTCGAAATGAATTTTGACCTTGATATAACACCCGATGCCGAAGTTGAAATAATTATCAATAAAGATACAGATCACAAAATGATAGGAAATGGTATTGGTTCTTTGAATTTATCGATAAACACTCTCGGAAAATTTAATATGACAGGCGATATTGCTATTACAAAGGGAAAATACTTTTTTAAATATGCCGGTTTAGTTGACAAACAATTCGATGTTAAAAAAAATGGCTCAATTAGTTGGACGGGAGATCCACTAAAAGCAGATTTAAATCTTGAAGCAACATATAGTAAACTAACTGCAAATCCAGGAGTGCTTATAGAAAATTCCACATTAAATAAAAAAGTTCCAGTGATTGTCACCATTGGAATCAATGGAAATTTGAGTAATCCAGAACCCGATTTTAGTATTGATTTTCCATCAGTAAATGGTATTCTAAAGTCTGAAATTCAAACAAAACTTACTGACAAAGATACACGGCAAAAACAGGCTATTGTACTACTTTCTACGGGTGGATTTTTGAGTGACGAAGGGTTGAATCAAGCAGCAGCCTATAACAATCTTTATGAAAAAGCTAGTAGTTTGTTTGGCGATTTGTTTCAAGATCAAGATAGTAAAATAAAGTTTGATGTTGGATATACTGGTTCCGAACGAACTCCAATTGGTCAAACTGCAAATTCGGGTGGAAAAGTAAATGTAGCTGTAACATCTCAAATTAGCGAAAAAGTGTACTTAAAAGGCCAAGTTGGAGTGCCAGTTGGTGGTGTAAATGAGTCGGGAATTGTAGGAAATGTAGAACTACAATATCGTGTAAACGAAGATGGTACTTTGAATGTTCGTGTATTTAATCGTGAAAACGAAATCAATTATATTGGAGAAGGAATAGGTTACACTCAAGGTTTAGGAATTTCTTACGAAGTTGATTTTGACACTTTCAATGAATTTGTAAACAAGGTTTTTAAGTCCAAAAAAAATCCAATTGAAAATAAAGAATATCACGAACATGTTTCGGACTCCGAAATTGCTCCAACCGAAAATTCTCCAGTTGAAGAAAAGAAAAAAGAAAAATTGGTTACAAAACCAAATAATGAGGCAAAACCTATTGATGATGATTAAAAGCGCTATTTTTTTTAAGTTTAATTGATATTAAAACTTATTAACGAAAACGTTTGATTTTTAAAATTTATTTAAAACCTTTCACGATTAGTATTTTTTCTTTCATAAATTTACCGAACTAAAAATTAATATGTCAAAAGCCATAAAAAAAATAGGTGTTTTAACATCTGGTGGAGATTCTCCAGGTATGAATGCCGCAATTCGCTCCGTTGTTAGAACATGTGCGTATCACAACATTGAATGTATCGGAATTTATAGAGGCTACCAAGGAATGATTGAAGGCGATTTCAAAGAAATGGGTGCACGTTCGGTAAATAATATCGTAAACAAAGGAGGAACAATACTAAAATCGGCTCGTTCCAAAGAGTTTATGACTGTCGAAGGACGAAAAAAAGCACATGATAATTTAGTTGATTCACAAATTGATGCTCTTGTAGTTATTGGTGGTGACGGGAGTTTTACAGGTGCCGAAATTTTCAATAATGAATATAATTTCCCAGTAATGGGAATTCCAGGAACAATCGATAACGATATTTTTGGAACAAGTCACACATTAGGTTACGACACGGCACTAAACACAGTTGTCGAAGTAATCGACAAAATTCGAGATACAGCCAGCTCACATAATAGACTTTTCTTTGTGGAAGTAATGGGTCGTGATGCTGGACACATAGCGCTGAACGCAGGAATTGGGGCAGGAGCAGAGGAAATTCTAATTCCCGAAGAGGATTTAGGATTGGACAGATTATTAGAATCATTAATAAAAAGTAAAGCATCGGGAAAATCATCAAGCATTGTTGTAGTTGCCGAAGGCGATAAAATGGGTAAAAATGTTTTTGAACTCAAAGATTATGTCGAAGAACATTTGCCAGAATACGATGTTCGGGTTTCGGTTCTTGGACACATGCAACGTGGTGGCGCTCCATCTTGCTACGACCGAGTTTTAGCCTCAAGATTGGGAG
>JAYWEG010000256.1:0-7785 GCA_043779445.1 Bacteroidota bacterium | reverse complement strand
TAGGGTTTTCGATATCAGATTTGGAGTTTTTGCTAAACCATTCGTATTTTAAACTCACTGTTCTTTCAATCGAATTATTTTCAAAATAATATACTTTGTCAACATTTGTTACAATTCCAATTTCTTGCAGTGATTTATTGAAAGTTACATCAATTTTTGAATTAGTCGAAAATCTATTGGTTATTGTAGTTATGGTATTTAACAAATCGCTCTTGTAATTCAATTTGTTTAGGCTCTCAGAAATTATGGATTCATTAATGTTTTTATCTAAAAATGTAGAAATATTGTTTGCCAAATTCTTTAGAATGTTAATTTCTTCATCGGTCCAAATTCGTTCATTACTACAATCGTCAAAACCAATAAAACTATGCAATTGATTTTTTACGAAAATTGGAATAATTAGGATTGATAAAATATTTTGATCTTCGAGTCTTTTTTTATAACCTGATTTTTCTAAGGTTCGAACAATGATGTTATATTCTTTATTTTTATATAAAATTTCTACAAATTCTTGAAATGTTTTATGAGGCAAATTTTGTAACTCGGGGTTGTCAATTTCTTCGGTTGCTCTGTCGCTGATCCATTCGTATTTTTGGCTTACGGTTTTTGCAGCATGATTATTTTCGAAATAGTAGGCTCTATCTGCTTTTGCAACTTTTCCAATAATTTTGAGGGTTTCATCGAAAGTTTCTTCTATGGTTTTGCTTTTTATAAATTTAGTAGTAATTTCTGTAATTGCTGTTAATAGTTCTCCTTTATATAACAATTTATTTTCTGCATCGATTCGTTTTTGTGTTTCAATTTGCAATCCAATCAAATCTGAAATAGATCTTGCAAAATCGCAATCTTCGTTATCCCAAGCTTTATGTTTTGTTATGGTTTCAAAACTCAAAATTCCTGTTAGTTTTCCTTCACTAAAAACTGGAGTATCAATCCATGATTTTATTTTATTAGCATTGGTGTAACTCGCATCAAAAATATCGTTTTCGATATTCATTTTTGAATCATCGGTGGCTATTTGCGACTTTTTTTCAATTCGTCTAAAATATTTTGGATAATCTTCGACTTTTAGAATAATTGGTTTGCTTAAAACATTCTGACCAAATTCAATCAAATATTGACATTCAATTTTTTGAGGATCATAATTCCAATAACCAACTCGATTCACGTCTAAAGTCTGTGATGAAATTAATAAAATGTCATTCAATAAAGAATTAAAATTTGTATTTTGATCAATAACTTTGGTGGATAAATTTTTTACAACTTCGTTGAAAGTAATTTTTTTTCGATCTCTTTTAGATTTTTCTTTATCTAACTTTTTAATGTACGTTACATCTCGAGAAAACGAAAAGAATCCAATAATTTTTCCTTGATCGTTTCTTTTTACACTAACTTGCTGCGAAATCCAAATTCGGTTTCCATTTTTTTTAACAATAGGGAATTCTGATATGTTATTTGCTTCGTTTAAATGAATTGTGGAATAATAATCAAACATTTTTTGTTTGTAGTCTTCTCGAATAAAAAAGAAAAAAGGTTTTCCAATAATTTCACTTTCAGAATAACCCATAGTTTTAATTGCGAAGTTGTTAATAAAGGTCATATTTCCTTTATTATCTGTTTCAAAAACCATTTCTGATGCATTTTCGATCAAGTTTTTATATTGATTTTGAATTTGAACTTGCTTTGATACATCTTGCCCTATACCAACAATAATTTCATCAGAATAACTAGAATCTTTCCATTGAATGAATTTGTAGTTTTCGTCTTTGCATTTTAGTTTTCGGATATATAAATCTTTATTAATTTGATAACTATTTGTACTAAATTCAGCATCTTGAGTTAGTTCCCAAAATTTCATTCCCAAAACTTCTTTTGGTTCATAGCCTAAAATCGGCAAAACAGAATTGCTACAATAAATAACCTCGCCTTTTAGATTCACAGCTAAAACCAATGAATTTCCTTTATTTACCACATTATCACTAAACAAAAGTTTGTACTTGGTGTTCAAAAAAACAATATGCCTCGCGTGATTGATAATGGCTATCAAAAAGCAATAAGAAAGCAACGATACAGTCGTGTAGGTCGATAATAAATTATTTTCGTTGAGTCCAATTAAAATAATTAAAATCGAAACAATGAAAATTCGGTAGGCAATAATTGATTTGAAAATGTTGTAGGAGAGAAAAAACATTAAAATAAATTCAATTAATGTCATTGCTACTTCTGGAAAATGTATCAAATGATAAATAGTGGAACATCCATAAACTAAATACAAAAAGGGAACTATGTATTGCAGATTTTTGTATATATATTTAAATTTCTTGCTTAAAAAATATAGCGATATAAACAAAGTACTTGCAGCAAGATTGATTGCTCGGGTATCTATATCACGGGTATTTGTTAACTCAACTACGAGTTCAATGATTGGTAAAGAAACTCCAATAAAAATAAAAAATAATCGATATTGTTCATTAGAGTTATCAATTTCGGGCTTTATTTTCATGAAGTTTTCATTGTAACTCACAGATTTTTTTGAAATAAAATAAAATATCAGGTAAATGCCAACGAAAAAAAAGCAAACAAAAAACCATTTATAATAAATAGGATTATTATCTATCATATTTTGTAATGCTCCTTGGACAAGAGACGGAATTATATTTTTGAGTAGTTGTGAAATTTTTTTTGTTTTTTATAATTAATCATCAAATAATCCTATTTCATCTATTTCAGAATGTTCTTCAATTCCAATTGCTTTTTTATAAATCACATAGTATAATGAATAAATAAATGGAATTGTAAAAAATATTCCAATACAAAAAGCAAAAAAACCGAGACAAACCATCAAAATTCCTATGATTATTAAACCTAATAAAACAGGAAATTGTTTTGTTATTGTTATGAAACTTGCCTCTATTGCTTTCATTGGTTTTAGATTTCCAAAAATTATAAACAGTGGCGTTAAAAAAGTAAAAAAAGCAATCGTATAACTTAAAATTATTCCAATAAAACCCATATTTAACAATCCTAACAAATAGTTTAAGCCAGTTGAAACGGAGGCTATAATAATACTAGCCAAAAATAAATCTAGAAAGAAACCATTTTTGTAATATTCGAAACTTGTTCCAACGGAAACTGTTTTATTTTGATCTGCATTGTAAGCCATTTTTATAATTCCTGCATATAATGGAGTGATAATAGAGGACATAATAACTATTGAAACAAAATATAACATGACTCCAACTCCATGAAAATTCGAAATGTTTACACCCGCAATTCCTTCTGACAAAGAACTAAATCCGAAGGCGAACATATATAAAAACAAACACAAAGCAACAAGACAAACTCCTAAAATAATGAAGGTTAATCCTCCAGCCATTGCAATTTTTTTGTAATTTTCGAACGATTCGTTAAAAACATCATTGAAATTTAATTCATATCCGTTATTTCTAATTTCTTGTAATCTTTGTTTTGCGTTATTCATAAATACATTTATTCAAATTTAGAATTTTAAATTTAATTTACTACTAAATATCAAATTAAATCCAATTCAATAATTTTCGAACCCGTTTCAATTTTGTTCCGTATGGTGCATATCGCAGGGGTAAATCGAGCCATGTAGCACGTTTTACGATGGATTTTTTATGAGAAAAAATATCAAAACTAAGTTTTCCATGATAGGCTCCAACTCCAGAATTCCCCACGCCACCAAATGGTAATCTATGATTTACTAAATGAACAACAACATCATTAACACAGCCTCCTCCAAAAGAAAATTTAGACAAAACTTGATCTATATACTTTTGATTTTGAGAAAATAAATACAACGACAAAGGCTTTTCGTAACTCAAAATAATTTTTTCAACTTCTTGTTTAGATTCAAATGAAATGATTGGCAAAATAGGTCCAAAAATTTCTTCTTGCATTACTAACGTATCTAGTTTTGGTTCATCTAATAGTGTTGGAGCAAGATAGAAACCAGTTCGATTGGATTCGCCTCCAACAATAATTTTTTGATTTTCGAGCATTGACAATTGTCGTTCCCAGTTTTTAGAATTTATGATTCTAGCATAATCTTGGGATAATTCGGGATTTTCTCCTAAGGCATTTTCAATTTCTTTCAGAAGCAAATTCACGAATTCAGATTTTACTTTTTTGTGCACTAAAACATAGTCTGGCGCCACACAAGTTTGACCAGCATTTAGAATTTTTCCCCATACGATTCGTTTTGCGGCAATTTTTAGATTTGCGGTTTCGTCCACAATACATGGGCTTTTTCCACCGAGTTCCAAGGTAACTGGCGTGAGATTTTCGGCAGCAATTTTAGCAATAATTTTACCGACAGGGACACTTCCTGTAAAGAAAATATAATCCCAGCGTTGTTTCAAAAGTTGTTGTGACATTCCAGCATCTCCAAGAATAGCAACCACATGCTTTTCATCGAAGGTTTCACGAATTATTTTGGCAATCAGTAATGAGGTATTTGGTGTCATTTCCGAAGGCTTTAAAGTTACCGAATTTCCAGCAGCAACAGCAGCAACTAACGGACAAAGAGCCAATTGAAATGGATAATTCCAAGGCGAAATTATCAAAACATTCCCATATGGATCGTTATAAATGTAATCCGACGATGGAAAATTGAGTATCGATGCAGTAACTTTTCGTGGTTTTGCCCAAGTTTCAATATTTTTAATAGTATACTTTAAATCAGAAATCACATAATTAGTTTCGGTTAAAACGGCTTCAAAAGCAGATTTTCCGAAATCTTTGTGCAAGGCTTCTATAATATCATTTTCATATCGAATGATAGTATCTAACAAATCTTCGAGCGATTTTTTTCGGAAATTAATATTGGTTTTAAAATTCATAGTTTATATTTTTTAAATGGATTTCCAAATAACTTCATCAGGAACTGGTGCAATTAGAGTAAGATTTTCTTTAGAAACAGGATGAATAAAAACCAATTTCCGAGCATGTAGATGAATGCCCCCATCGGGATTACTGCGATCAAAACCATATTTCAAATCGCCTTTTATGGGCGAACCAATTGCAGAAAGTTGCGCTCTTATTTGATGATGTCTGCCCGTATGAAGATTAATTTCGAGAACAAAATAATTATTCAATTCTTTGATGATTTTGTATTCTAAACTTGCTAATTTACTTTCTGGAACTTCCTTGCTATGTGCTTTTGAGGTATTATTTTTTTCGTTTCTTTTGAGATAATGAATGAGTTTATCTTCTGGTTTTGGTGGATTGTTTTTTACAACAGCCCAATAGGTCTTTTGGGTTTCACGAGTACTAAAAAGTTCATTCATTCGTGTCAATGCTTTGCTTGTCCTAGCAAAAACAACAATACCAGTTGTTGGTCGGTCTAAACGATGTACTACTCCAAGAAACACTTCGCCAGGTTTGTTATATTTGTCTTTTATATATTCTTTTACAACATCTGACAACGGTTTGTCACCTGTTTTATCACCTTGTACAATATCGCCTACTCGTTTGTTGACGACAATAATGTGATTGTCTTCGTGAAGAATTTGGAGGTTATTTTTATTAGATATAACTTTTTCTGCCATCTTTATTCTGAAATCTGCATTCTAATATTGCTCCTTTTCATTTGGAAAATCACTCGATTTCACATCAGCCACATATTTGCCAATTGCATTAGTCATATCATCAAATAAATTGAGATAACGTCGCAGAAATCTTGGGCTAAATTCATTGTTCATTCCCAGCATATCATGTATCACCAAAACTTGACCATCAACGCCACCGCCAGCACCTATTCCAATAACCGGAATCGATATGCTTTTAGCCACTTTTTCTGCCAAATGCGCAGGAATTTTCTCTACAACTAATGCAAAACAACCTAAATTTTCTAAAAGTTTTGCGTCTTCCATGAGTTTTTCGGCTTCTTCTTCTTCTTTTGCACGAACGGTATATGTTCCGAATTTGTAAATAGATTGTGGCGTTAATCCCAAATGTCCCATTACAGGTATTCCAGCGGCAAGAATGCGTTTAATAGATTGTTTAATTTCGCTTCCACCTTCCATCTTCACAGCGTGACCACCACTTTCTTTCATAATCCTAATCGAAGAACGCAAGGCCTCTTTTGGATCAGATTGATAGGTTCCGAAAGGTAAATCGACTACGACTAACGCACGATTGCAGGCGCGAACCACCCCAGAGGCGTGATAAATCATTTGATCTAAAGTAATTGGCAATGTAGTTTCATGACCTGCCATGACATTGCTTGCTGAATCTCCAACTAAAATCACATCAATTCCCGCAGAATCTACGATTTTTGCCATCGTAAAATCATAGGCGGTGAGCATTGATATTTTTTCGCCATTGGCTTTCATGTCAATTAACGACTTGGTTGTAATTTTTTTATAATCTTTTTTTGCTACAGACATTTTTAGAAATTTATTTTTGAACCCTTGTTAAGGTTCCATTTATGATTATATTTTAAAATATTACATTCATATTTTAACAATCTGCCATATTGACTGCAATTGCTAATCCACCTTCGGAAGTTTCTTTGTACTTTGAATTCATGTCTTTTGCCGTTTGCCACATCGTGTCAATTACTTTATCTAAAGGAACTTTTACGTTTTTAGCATCAGTTTCCAGAGCCAATTCGGCAGCATTTATAGCTTTTATTGCTCCCATGGTATTACGTTCTATACACGGAATTTGAACCAATCCTCCAATGGGATCGCAGGTTAAACCCAAATGATGTTCCATGGCAATTTCGGCGGCTACCAAAACTTGATCTGGTGTACCACCCATGACTTCACACAATGCGGCTGCTGCCATGGCAGAAGAAACACCAATTTCGGCCTGACAACCTCCCATAGCCGCAGAGATTGTGGATCCCTTTTTGAAAATACTTCCAATTTCTCCAGCAACCATCAAAAATTGTTTTATTTCTTTTTCTCCCGCATCATGATTTTCGATACATAGATAATACATTAAAACAGCGGGAATAACACCTGCACTTCCGTTGGTAGGAGCTGTAACCACACGCCCAAGTGCAGCATTTACTTCATTCACAGCAAGAGCAAAACAAGAAACCCACTTCAAGATTTGTCGAAATTTTACTTCCGTATTTCTGATGCACTCTAACCATTCTTGAGGATTCGAATAATTGGCTAAACCAATGAGGTTTTGGTGCATGTCAAAAGCACGACGACGCACATTCAATCCTCCTGGCAAAATACCCTCCGAATGGCTACCAATGTACATACATTCCAGCATAGTGTGCCAAATTCGCATTAATTCCCTATGAATTTCTTCTTCGGAACGCATTGATTTTTCGTTTTCGAATACGATTTCTGAAATAGATTTGTTCTCTGAAATAGTAAATTCCAAAAGTTCCGCAGCATTTTGAATCAAAAATGGAAAGGCACATTTTATTTCGTGTTTCTTTTTTGCATTAATTCGTTCTTCTTTAACCACAAAACCTCCACCAATGGAGTAAAAAGTAGAAATATATTCTGAATTTTCATAAAAAGCAGTAAATGTTAATCCATTGGCATGAAAAGGCAAAAAGTTTTTATTGAAAACAATATCTTGAAGAAAATAAAACGGAATTTTATATTTTTTCCCAAGGTTTATTTCGCTTGAATCTTCAATGTTTTTAATAATTGAAGTAATATTTTGAATAGGAATATATTCTGGATCTTGTCCTGAAAGTCCCAACATTATTGCCAAATCGGTTGCGTGACCTTTACCGGTCAATGATAAAGATCCATATAAATCAACTCTAATTCGAGTGATTTTATG
>JAYWEG010000255.1:0-7799 GCA_043779445.1 Bacteroidota bacterium | reverse complement strand
TTACGTGGGCGAAATGACAAAAAAGATTACAAAGAAGGTTACAATAGTTTTTCTCCATCGGACTTGCATAACGAAATGAATGATGATGTGAAAATTATTTTAGCGGAATATCGTTTTGCATTAAAAATAAATAACAATAAATTAAAACCTTTAGAAAAAAAGAAATTAGAATAATTTTTTCAAATAATTTATTACCTCAAAACATTATGAAAAACAAATCATATATCGGAATTTCTTTCGTTATTCTAATTTTCGGAATATATGCAATTCCAAAAATTGTAGATCGAATAAAAAATGGAGATATCGTAAAAGGTAGTAGTTTAGATAACGTTTCGTCTAAAAATAAAGCTACCGATTTATTTGTTGTTGGTGTCGCTCCACAATTTGAATTAACAGATCAAAACAATAAAAAAATAAGCAATAAAGATTATAAAGATAAAGTGTATGTAGTAGAATTTTTTTTCACAACTTGTCCGTCAATTTGTCCAAAGATGAACAAAAATATGATCGAAATTCAAAATAAATTTTTCGGAAATCCAAATTTCGGAATTGCATCAATTTCCATCAATCCAGAAAATGATACACCACAAGTTTTGAAAAGTCATGCGGATTTAATTGGAGTTAAATCAACAAATTGGCACTTGCTCACTGGAAATCAAGACTATATTTTTGATCTTTCATACAAAGGGTTTAATGTCTATGCAGGAAAAAACCCTAACATACCTGGCGGATTTGAGCATTCGGGGTTGTTTGCGTTAATTGATAAAAAAGGTAAAATTAGATGTCGAAAAGACGAAAACGAAAATCCTATTGTCTATTATGACGGAATTGAAAAAGAAGGCGTAAAAGCCATCATGAAAGATATTACACTCTTACTTGAAGAATAAATAAAATTATAAAATGGAAATTGAAAATAATTTAGTAGAAAAAAAATACAATCCTTACATTGTGTTGTTATCAGTTCTGATTCCTGTAGCAGTAGCAATATTACTATCAATTAGATTAAAAGATTTTGGAATAGAAACCACTCCAATGCATTTTTTACCACCAATTTATGCTGCAATAAATGGTTTGACTGCAATTATTTTAGTTGCTGCTGTGGTTGCAATTAAAAATAAAAACAGAAGATTACACGAAAATCTCATGAAATTTGCGATTACACTTTCGGTTTTATTTTTGTTATTATATATTGCGTATCATCTCACTACCGAAGCTACAAAATTTGGTGGAATTGGACCTATTCGAGCTGCGTATTTCTTTTTATTGATTTCGCACATTTCACTTTCGATTATTACCATTCCAATGGTTTTAGTGAGTTATGTTCGCGCTTTAGCAGAAAAATTTGATAAACACAAACAATTAACAAAATACACATTCCCAATTTGGCTATACGTTACAGTAACTGGTGTGATTGTGTATTTTATGATAAGCCCCTATTATGCTTCGTAGTAACTTAAAAAGGGCAAAAGGCGTAAGGCAAAAGACAAAACTAAATTTGTCCGTGTACTTATTACTTTGTACTTTCTTCTTTACGATAAATTCCCAAGCTCAGTGCGCGATGTGTCGAGCCTCGCTCGAAGGAGAAGGAAATGTTGCTAAAGCACAAGCCGTGAATGATGGTATTGTGTATTTAATGATTATTCCGTATTTGTTAGCAGGATTTGTTGCAGTAATAATTTATAGAATGTACAAAAAACGAAAGTAATTCAAAAATTTTTGAAATTTACTAAATAATTATTTCTTAACATTTCTGTAAGCACTTTTGGATTTGTATTGGTGAAAAATTGTGGTTTTTGAATAACTAAACCATCATTAAATCCTACTGTTTCAAATAATATATTTTTTGTTTGTCTAGCTACAGCTTCGCCAGAATCAATGATTTGTATTGATTTGGGTAATATTTTTTTTATTTGAGGAATCAAATAGGGATAATGACTGCAACCTAAAACTAAATAATCAATATTTTGAGCGATCATGGGTTGCAAATATTCCTCTAATAACAAATGCATTTTGGGAGAATTTATTTCGCCGTTTTCGATTAATTCTACTAAACCATGTCCAATTTGTTCAATGATTTTAGTATCTTGAAACTGCTCTAAATTTTTATTGAACAATTCGCTATTAAGCGTTCCCTTAGTGGCAAGAATTCCAATAGTTTGCGTTTTAGAGTTTCTTACCGCGGGTTTAATTGCAGGTTCAATACCAATAAATGGAATTTTATATTTCTCTCGAAGTTCCCTAATAGCATTTGTGGTGGCGGTATTGCAGGCAACCACAATGAGTTTGCAATTTTGATCTAATAAAAATTCTGTGTTTTTAACACACAGAGAAATTATTTCATCTTTTGATTTTTGTCCATAGGGTGCGTTTTTACTATCTGCTAAATAAATTGTAGTTTCATTCGGAAGCAAGTCATGAATTGCTGACCAAATGGATGTTCCACCGATTCCAGAATCAAAAAGGCCTATTGGATAGTTGTTTGTCATACATACAAATATAAAAAAAAACTGCTCAATTCTATTTCTAGATGGAGCAGTTTTTTTTATAGAAAGTATTTGTTATTTTTTTGTTCCAGTCGCGGTTGGAATAGCCGCACCAGCAAAACCTAAATCTTTTTTAACATCTTCTGTTACATTTGGTCCTTCGGCAACAATCAAACCTTCGATGTTTAACACATATTGAAAACCTTTGATTTTTGCAACTTTTTGAATAGAGGCTTTAATTTTTTCGATGATTGGTTTTTGCAATTCAGCGTTTTTTGCTTCTAATTCTTTTTGAGCAGTTTCTCTGTAATCAGAAATTCTTTTTTGCATGTCTTGAATTTCTTTTCCTCTTTCTTCGTTTAATTTTGCTCCAGCAGTTGTTTCTTCTTTACCATAAAGGTCGATTTTTGTTTTATACTCTGTTGTCATGGTGTTGAAAGTATCCTCGTAGGTTTTTCCAACTTGTTGCATTTGTTTTTGAGCCTCAATCATGGCTGGCATTTTTGACATTATTTCTTGAATGTCTACGTGTGCTACTTTTGCTTGTGCGTTAGACGTTTGAGATGCTCCAAAAAGTAATACTGCGGCAATAAGTAATGTTTTAACTTGTTTCATGATTTCTAAAATTTGTAAATATTAATTGTTTATTGGTTTATTTATTATTTTTATTATTTTATTTCTTTTTTAATTTCTCTTCTTCTTTAAGTTTTTTAGCTGCTTCTCTTTCTGCTAAAATTTTGGCTTTCTTTTCCTCTAAAGCTTTAACTCTTTCTTCGTATGCTTTAGTTCTTTCTGCTTGTTTGTCAACTACTGCTGGTTTGGAAGTTGTAGTATTTTGATCTGCAGGTTTATCTGTTTTTGGCTCTTCTTTTTTGTTATTATCTATAATCGTGCCATTTTTTTTAGCATTTCTTTCGTCTATCTTTTTTTGACGATTTTCATCGAATTCTTTTTTGCGTAAAGCATTTGCTTCGAGTTTATCATCGATTAATTTTTTTCGTGCTAGCTTCTTTTCTTCATTAATGCGTTGACTTTCTGTTAAATTTGGATTATCTGCAATGGCATCTAATGCTTTTTCTTTTGCAGCTTCTTCTTTTTGTTGCTTTTTTGTAAGTTCTTCTCTTTTACCGGCACGTTTTATCACTCGTACTACTTGATCGCTAATGTCATATCTTTTCGCAGAAAAAATCATCGTAAGATCGGATGATTTGTCAAAAATGAAATCATACCGCTTGGCTTCTGCAATGTCTTGAACTGCGTTAAACACTTGATCTTGTATGGGTTTTACAAGCATTATTTTTTGAATGGTTACATCGCCATTTGGTCCAAAACGTTTTTCTTGAAAAGCAGTTAGTTCGGTTTCCTGAAATTTTATTTCTTGTGCTCTTTCCTCAAATAATTCTTTAGTTAAAAGTACTTTTTCCGTTTCTAAGGCATCTTGAAGTTTTTTAATTTCATTTTTTTTACTTTCAATTTCTTGTTTCCATTTTTGAGCTTTTTCTTCTAGTTGGTTTTTAGCATCTGTATAATCGGGTACATTTTGAAGAATATATTCCATATCAATATAGCCAATTCGAACTCCTTTTTGTGCATTTACAAAATATGAAATCGATAAAACGAATACTAAAATAAAAAAATGCTTTTTCATATCATTATAATTTTTTATTATAAACGTGATACTTCTAGAATTGTTGTCCAATAATAAAATGTGTCTCCCAACCGTGCGCTTTAGTTTCACCTAAACCTTTCACAGCATCAAATCCATGAGCGAAATCAATACCTAATAATCCGAATGCTGGCATAAATATTCGAAGACCAACTCCTGCAGACCGATTCAATACAAAAGGATTATATTCTTTATAACTTCCATAGGAAGAACCTCCTTCAATAAAAGTCAAAGCATATATTGATGCGGATTGTTTCAAAGTTATCGGATACCGTAATTCGAGTGAAAATTTGTTATATATTGTTCCTCCATCTTGCGAAGATAATGATTGATTTGGATATCCACGTAAACCAACAATTTCGCGACCATCTAAAGCAAAATTTGCTAATCCATCGCCACCAACATAAAAACGTTCAAAAGGCACTAAACCCCTATCTTTATTGTAGGCGCCTAGAAACCCAAATTCCGCTAAACTTTTCAAAGTTAATTTACCAACTAGTTTAGTAAATGTTTCTCCTTTGAATTTAATTTTGTAATATTCCAGCCAATTGTATTTTTTTTGATCCACTTTTCCTGGATCAGCATCTGCGGTTGCGGCGGTTGCCTTTATGTAATTTGGTTGTTGTCCTGCGGGAGCAATATTTTGAATATAATCTCCAATCTGTATCACTTGACCATTTGTAGGATTAACATTTGTAAATGCTGCTTTTAATTTATATTCTTCTTGATTTTTTAAATCGCCATAATTGGTGCCATTCAAAAGAGAATAGGGTGGAGTCAATTTTGCAGAAATACTAAATTCAGAACCATAAGTCGGAAAAATAGGATTCAATCCTTTATTATTTCTACTCAAACCTACTGTATAAGCTAAATTTCTAGAAGACCCGTTTCCGAATGTAAACAATCCGGTATTGTAATTATTCAAATCATAGTATTGAAATGAAGCGGTATGTGACAATACAAAAAAGTCATCTGGAACGGTTAATCTTTTAGCAATTCCAACCGACAATGTGGTTATATTAAAACTTTTACTCTTGTCTGCAACTCCATTTCCTGAGGATAAGTATTGCTTACTTTGTGATAATGAAGTGCTAAATTGAATTGGTTTTTTTCCTCCAAACCAACCTTCTGAAAAAGATAAACTATAGGTCTGAAAAAATGAACTTGCTTGTAATCTCAAAGCAACTTTTTGACCATCTCCCATTGGCAAAGGTCTGTAGGCTTCTCTTTTGAATAAATTACGAACAGAAAAATTATTAAAAGATAGTCCCAGAGTTCCAATAAAACCGCCACCACCATAACCACCTTGTAATTCAATTTGACTGGCGCCTTTTTCAACTAATTTATAATCAATATCGACGGTTCCTGCAGAAGCATCTACATTTTTAAAATCGGGTTTGATTGATTCTGGATCAAAAAATCCGAGTTGTCCAATTTCTCTTATAGTTCGAATTAATTCGTCTTTGCTGTATTTTTGTCCCGGTTTTGTTCTCAATTCACGATAAATTACTCTATCATTTGTTTTGTCGTTTCCAGAAACAGTAATTTTGTTAAAATAAGCAATTGGCCCTTCTGTGACTCTAATTTCGAAATCTATAGCATCACCTTCGGTTCTAACTTCTACAGGATTGATGTTCGAAAACAAATATCCATTAAATTGATACATGTTTGTTAAATCCTCTGCATCTGGTTTAGATTTATCCGAAATCCTTTCTGCAAGTAATACGCCATTGTAAACGTCTCCTTTTCTGATTCCTAGCGCATCTGCAAGAGCTTTGTCGGAATACACTGTATTTCCAATGAATTTAATATCTCCGAAGTAATATTTTTTTCCTTCTTCGACTTGGATTTTGATGGCTAATTTTTTTATTTCTTTATTATAAACCACACTATCAGAAATTATTCTTGCATCGCGATAACCTTTAGCTTTATAACCATCAATTACTTTTACTAAATCTTCTTTGTATTTATCTTTTATGTATTTAGAAGATTTGAAAATTCTAATTCTATTGATTTGTTTGGTTTCACTCATAAAAGAACGCAATTTTTTATCAGTAAATTTTTCGTTCCCCGTAAAATTAATCTCACTGATTTTAATTTTTTCACCCTTGTCCACCTTCACCACCATTTTAACTTGATTTTCAGATTTCGCTTCTGGAACTGTGCTAATAATTACTTTTGCAGTATAAAATCCATCTTTTTTGTATTTATTCTCAATGTAATTTTTTGTAGTAGTGATAAGATTTTCGTTTACTACTTTATTTGCAACTAAATCATTATCCTTGATGAAACTTTCTACTTTTCCTTTTTTTACTCCAATGAATTTTACTTCCGAAAGTTTTGGTAACTCCATTAGTTTCATTTCTAAATAAATGCTATCGCCTTCTACTTTTGTGGTATAAAAATCAATATCACTAAACAAATTTAGTTTACCAAGTTTTTTAATAGCGTTACTAATATCTTCTCCGGGAACGGTTATTGATTGCCCTTTTTCTAGACCAGCAAAGGTTACAAGAGTTTGATCATTATAGGATTTTTTACCTGTAACGTCTACTTTTGCAAGAATATATTTTTTTCCTTGATCATACGGGATACGATCTTGAGCGACAATTTGCTGAAAACTTCCAATTACTAAAAGAGCAATAATTAACCTTATATTTTTTTGTAACACTAAAATTTTATTTAATTTGTTCACTTATTTTCCCGAACCTTCGTTCTCTTTTTTGATAACTAATAATAGCTTCGTATAATTCTTTTTCTTTGAAATCTGGCCACAAAACCTCCGTGAAATATAATTCCGCGTATGCTATTTGCCACAATAAAAAGTTACTAATTCGGTGTTCACCACTTGTTCGAATCAACAAATCTACTTCGGGTAAATTTCGCGTGTAAAGATGCTCATTAATAATTGATTCGTCAAGTGCCTCTATTGAAATTATATTATTTTTAACTTTATCTGATATGATTTTAACAGCATTTATGATTTCCTCTCGTGAACTATAACTCAATGCTAGCGTTAAAGTCATTCTAGTATTTTTTTCTGTTTTCTTGATAACTTCCAGCAATTCCTTTTGAGCAGAATTTGGAAGTTTATCCATATTGCCAATAAAACTCAATTTGATATTGTTTTCTATCAAAGTAACTAATTCTTTTTTTAGGGAACTAATCAAAAGATTCATTAACAAATCTACTTCTAGTTTTGGTCTGTTCCAGTTTTCTGTTGAAAATGCATAAAGCGTTAGATTTTCAATCCCAATTTTAGTACACGTTTCGATTACTATTCGTAATGATTTTGTGCCATTTTCATGACCAACAGCTCTTAGAAAACCTTTTTGTTTTGCCCAACGTCCATTCCCATCCATGATAATGGCAAGATGTTTTGGAAGTTTTTCTAAATTGATTTGGTCTAACAAATTCATATCATTCTCTGCAATAACATGGTTTATCACCAAATGTATAGGTTAATGTAAAACCAGAAAAAACATACCAATCATTACTGTTATAATTTCCAAATCGCAAGGAATTTAGATTTGGATTTTTCGGATTACTGCCATCGATATTATCAGTTAAAGTATATCGTGCCCCAATTTCTGCGCCTAAAATAAAATTTTTCAAAAAATTAGTTTTAACTCCAACTATCATCGGAATAG
>JAYWEG010000254.1:0-3153 GCA_043779445.1 Bacteroidota bacterium | reverse complement strand
ACAATTTATATGAAAAAAATATAAATATAGATGTCCAAACTAACACAATCAATATAGAAGTTAAATGTACAGCGTAGTCTTTTTCACCATTAATTCCTATTTGTGTTCCCACTTTTTTAATAATTGAAAGTCTAGAAAAGGGTTCAACTAATAGATTTCCAAAGGACTCCAAAGGCATAAACTGAAAAAAATCATCTACTTTTTCACTTTTGTTAAATACTTCAAATTTTAGAATTCCGTATAGAATTTTTTCGAAAATGAACCAAACTAATAAAAATCCTAACGCAAAAGCAGAACGTTTGACCAAAATACCTAGAAATAAACAAAAAGAAAAAAATCCAAGAAGTTTTACAAAAAAAGCTAAAAGATAGGTCATGTTAGAAAAAACAATATCAATTTGTGTATAGGATGAAAATCGATATCCAAGAATCAAACTCATGATAAAAACAAAAAAAGTGGCTGCAAATGAAAAAAGAAAAACGGTTAAAAATTTAGACAAAATGAATTCTTTTTTGCTCATTCCATCGATTAAATTTTGTTTCAGAGTTCCGTAACTATATTCGTTTGCCATCATGGAAACAATTACAATAGCTAAAAAGAAACTAATATAATCAGCCACATAGGTGTTAAAATGCCAAATATACGGAAAATTGAAAATGCCATTTTCTGCTGGATCAATGTGAAATGGGCCAAAATCGAATTTGATTGAGGCAATCAAGGCAATGAAAGATAGCAAAACAAAGTAGGTAATAGTTAAAATTCTGCTGGCTTTGTTTTTCCAGATTTTTTGAAGTTCTATCGAAAGTAATCTTTTCATTTTTTGATTTGAGATTAGAATTTGAAATTTAGGTTTTTTGTAAACTGAAAACTGCGACTGAATATTATTTTGATGTTAGTTCTAAAAATTGCTCCTCTAAACTATGCTTTCTTTTCACAAGATGATTTAAAACGATGTTATTTTCGAATAAATAACGATTCAAAGCCGAGGATTCAATAGGTTTATTGACATAGAATAAAATTTTTTCATTTTCTTGGTCAATTCTTTCAATAGCATGATGTTTTTGTAAAATCGATTTCAAAAGCTGATTATCATCTGAGTTCAACTCAAAAAAATCTTCGTTGTTCGACATTCCGTGAACGGTTCCAGAATATAAAATCTCACCTTTTCGCAACACCAAAACATGAGAACAAACTTTTTCGACTTCGTCTAAAAGATGTGATGCTAACAAAATTGTTGTTCCTTGCGAAGCAATTAAGCGTATAATATCTCTAATTTGATGAATTCCTTGTGGGTCTAAACCGTTTGTTGGCTCATCGAGAATCAAAATTTCTGGATCATTGAGTAGGGCAGAAGCAATTGCTAAACGTTGTTTCATCCCAAGTGAAAACGTACTAAATATACTGTCAATTCTATCGTTAAGGCCAACAAGCGTCAATTTTTCGATAACTTTGGAATAATTAATGTTTTTTATGTTACAAACCAGTTCCAAATTTTCACGAGCCGTCATGTAGGGATAAAAATTTGGACGTTCAATAATGGCTCCAACTTTTTTCAAGGCCGCATGAGTTTCTAACTTTCCATCAAACCAAGTATATTCTCCAAAGGTTTTATTCACTACATTTAGAACAATTCCTAAAGTTGTCGATTTTCCTGAGCCATTTGGACCAAGGATTCCATAAACATTTCCTTTTTGAATTTCGAGTGACACGTTATTAACAGCATGAACTTTTCCGTATTTTTTATGAAGATTTTTAATTGAGAGAATTGTTTCCAAAATAGAATTGTTTAGTTTAATGTAGGACGACTGTATTTTGAATTTGTTACATGAAACAAAAAAAATCTCCAATTAAATTAATAATTGAAGATTTTTTATTATTTAAAATTTATCTATTGCAATTTAGCCAACCACAAAGAAGCATTCATATGCAAACGAGCATGGTTACCACCAACTTCTGTCCATCCTGGGAAAACATTTTTTCCAGGTTTTGCTGTTCCATCATCAGCAGGTGAACTGTCTGTGATTAAAACAACTCTTCCAGTTCCAAATGTTGCAGAGGCACACATTACTTTGGTTAAACTAGTTGTAGTAACTGCATTTTGAAAAATTAATCCTTTTGCAGTAACATTAGCTGTTTTGTTTAAAGCGATTGTTGCACCATTACTAAATTTTAGTTGCGAAACGGAACCTTGAGAACCATTTAAAATTTTATCATTAGCATCTGCTAAAACTCTTGTAGAAGTTTCAGAAATGTTAGTTAATTCTACTTTAAATCCAAATGGATTTGCTTTTACTGTGTTGTTTGTCATTAAATCGTTCCAAATTGCAGGAGAATCTTTTCCATCATTATTTCTATCAGAAATGTTATGGTCAGAAATCATAAACAATCCGCCACCATTGTTAACAAAATTCATTATGGCTGTTTTTTCTGAAGTTGTAAACAATGTATTTGGTTCATCCACAACATACACATCAAATTTGGACAAATCTTGAGCGTTTGAAGTATTTCCATAAGTAATTGATCCACCAGTTACGATAGATTCAACAGAATGTCCTTGTTTTACAAGCGCAATTCCCCAAGATGATAAAGCACCTTGCCAGTAATTTTCTGGTGTTGAAGGCGTTACCGTAGAGATTGCTGGATTTGGAAAACGAAGTGGTGTTCCAGAGGAATTTTCAGAAACGATCCAATCTGCATTTCCAGCATTTTCTGCTTTGATGGCATCAAATAAGAATTTTTTTGACACCCCAGCTTTTGCTGTTGGAGTATTCAAAGTTGTTGCTGTTTGTTCCGCAGTTGTGGTTTGAGTTTCGTTGTTTGAACAAGAAAAAACAATCGTAGAAAGCGTAAAAACGCAAACTAATTTTTTTAATGAATTCATTTTATTTTTGTTAATGGTTAATTGTTAGAAAGCAAAAATAGAATTAATTGTAGTTGTATTTAGATTTTGATATTATATTATTGTTAATAAAAAAATCAATTTTTTGTCAATTACACAAAGTATCATTTGATTTATTGATTAAAAACACTAAATCCTCAATTAAATAAATAATTGAGGATTTATGTAAAATTTAAAAAAGTGTAATTTATGACTTCTCTTCTTTATTGAAGTAAACCAAATAATAGTACATTTGTTTTTCTTCGTCCCAGCCT
>JAYWEG010000253.1:0-3168 GCA_043779445.1 Bacteroidota bacterium | reverse complement strand
ATCATTTTTATATCAAAAGCCATAAGTTGTTTTTTTTAATGTGAAGCAAATTTACGAAAACGATAGATGAAACAAAAGTAATTAGTTAAATAGTTCAAAAATGATGTTTCTTTTGCGAATTCTTTAAAATTAGTCATAGATTTTGATAAAATGATAATAAAAAAGATATAAATTAGCGTTATGATAATTAAAATTAGAATTGAAACAAAAAAATCCTAACATTTTTTGCATAAGTTAGGATTTTTTTTAATATTTATAATTACAAAATTTATAATAATTTATCAATTATGATTTCTTCGGTAATTCCTTCAGCGTCTGCTTTATAATTTTTTATAATTCTATGTCGAAGAATTCCTGTTGCAACCGCTTTAACATCTTCTATATCAGGAGAAAATTTTCCATTGAAAGCCGCATTAGTCTTGGCTGCCAAAATTAAACTTTGAGAGGCTCTTGGACCTGCTCCCCAATCTAAATAGTTTTTAACATATTCGTTAGAAAGCGGATTATTTGGTCTAGTTTTGCTCACCAAAGTTACGGCATATTCAATTACATTATCGGCTACAGGAATACGACGAATCAAATCTTGAAAGTCAATAATTTCTTGAGCTGAAAACAATGGATTAATTGTATGTTTTATATCCGATGTAGTGCTTTTCACAACTTGAACTTCTTCTTGAAAAGTTGGATAATCGAGTTTAATCGCGAACATAAAACGGTCTAATTGTGCTTCAGGCAAAGGATATGTTCCTTCTTGTTCAATTGGATTTTGAGTCGCTAAAACAAAATAGGGCAAGTCGAGTTTGTAGTTTTGACCAGCAATTGTTACAGAGCGTTCTTGCATGGCTTCTAATAGTGCAGCCTGCGTTTTTGGTGGAGTTCTATTGATTTCATCTGCCAAGATAATATTAGAAAAAATTGGTCCTTTTATAAATCTAAATTGACGATTCTCATCTAATATTTCACTTCCTAAAATATCCGAGGGCATCAAATCTGGTGTGAATTGAATTCTTTTGAAATTCAAACCCAAAGCCAAAGAAATAGTATTTACCATCAAGGTTTTTGCTAGTCCAGGTACGCCAACTAAAAGTGCGTGACCTCCAGAAAAGATACTTAATAAAATTTGGTCAACTACAGCATCTTGACCTATAATTATTTTTGAAATTTCTTTTTTTAACTCTAATCGTTTTTGAACTAAATTCTGAATAGCTGCTACGTCTGACATATTTAAAAGTTATAAATTATTATGAATTATGAGGTTCAATACTCACATCAGAAATCTATTTTTTTATCCAATTATTGGCGAAAGCACAATCTTTGTAATCAGAATTAATTTTAATGAAAGTTTCTTTAATTTTTTCTTCTGTCCATTTGGCAATTGCCTTGATTTGTTTTTCTTTTAATGCAATTTCTTTAATTCTTAAATAATCTTTAGCATAATCTGCTTTGTGATCAATTCCTCGATTTGTAACCGTGATTATTTTGAATCTTTTTACTCCTTTTGAATCTTCATCTAGAAATGGCATTGTTATCTCGGCATCTTTTAGTCCTGAAACTTTTCCATATAATTCTGGATCCATTTTTGTCAACTCAAAATGGGTGTCTTGAGTTTTCGGATTTATTAATTGCCCCCCATTAGCACGGGTTTCTTTTTCGTCAGACGTGGTTCGTGCAGCATCGGCAAACGTAATAGCTTTTTCAAGGATTCGAGTTCGGATTAAAGTCAATTTTTCTTTAGCTTCTTTTATAGAAGCTTCGGAAAACTTTGGCGACATTAAAATATGACGCAATTCTATATCTTGACCTTTAATTTTTTCGACCATAATAATATGATATCCATACTGCGTTTCGAAAGGTTCTGAAATTTCTCCTTCTAGTAGCGAAAACGCTACTTGTTTAAATTCTTTTACAAAAGGAGTTTTTCGATTCATTTTATAGTACCCACCATTAGATTTTGTGCCTGGATCTTCGGTGTATAAAACGGCTTTTGTTGCAAAACTTCCCCCAGCAAGTACCTCTTTTTTAAAGCCTTTGAGTTTATCGATTACTTTTTGTCTTTCTTCGTCTGTTATTTTTGGTGCTATTACAATTTGAGCCACATCTACTTCTGCTCCAAAAACTGGCAAATCTCCTTCTGGAATTGTTTTGAAGAAAGTACGAACTTCCTCCGGAGTTATTTCAACTTTGTCAACAATTTTACGTTGCATTTCTGAGGCTAGTTTCCCTTCTTTTAAAATTTCAAAAAAATAGGCTTTGAAATCTTCCTCACTTTCTTTGTTGTAGAATTTCAATATTTTTTTCATGTCACCAACTTGCTCCAACATACTCGAAATTTTTTCACTCATTGTGGATTTAATTTCTGAATCTGTGACCACAATACTATCTTGTATTGCTTGGTGCGCATAGAGTTTATCTTCTAAAAGTTTTCCTAACATTTGACATCTGGTGATGTCTTTTGTTGATCCGCCTTGAGCGGAAATTTCAATAAATGCTTTGTCAACATCTGAATCCAAAACAATATAATCGCCAACATTAGCAACGATTCCGTCTATTTTTTGTCTTTTGTTTAAGTTATTAACTACAACAACTTTTTTAACTGTATCTTTTTCAACGATAATTTCTTGTGCGCTAGTTTTATAAATCGATAAGAAAAAAATACAAATCGATAAGAAAAAATATTTTGTGGTTTTTTTCATGTTTTTATTTACGTTGAATTTCATTTTTTACTTTGGCAAGAATGTCTTGGTTTATCTCTACTTTAAACTCTTTTTTGAGATTACTAACCCAATTTTCTTCTAGATTTTGTTGATAATCATTAATTACTTTTCCTTTGCATTCCTCTAGTTTTTTTATTCCCGCAGGAAGTACTTTTGAAACGTTAGAGACAAAATTATATTCTCCATCTTTTGTAATTTCAGAAAGACCAGTTTGTGGTTTTGTTCCTTTTGGAATTGAGGTGCTTCCCTCTTCATAAACTCCATTTGAGATCATCACGTTCACTTTGTCTTTTGTGTTTAAAGCATCTTTGATTTCTTGTGCCGTTTTGTTTAGAGCCATCAAGTCTTTTGCTTTTTTGATGATTGCTAAATCTGTTGATGAAGCCAAAGACATTTCTAAACGAGTTTTCCATTGGTATTTTTCTTTGTCTAAATCATAAAATTTTTTCAAACC
>JAYWEG010000252.1:0-3187 GCA_043779445.1 Bacteroidota bacterium | reverse complement strand
TCTTCTTTTTCAGATTTTGATGGTTTTGTTATTCTTGGATTTTGCTCCTCGACTTCGCTCGGGGAGACATTTTCAGAACTATTCGGCATCATTTTTTGAATTTGACCTTGCATTTTTTCCATTTGCTCTCGCAAATTATTCATATCTAAATCATCGCCATTCAAATTGAAACTAAAACTTTTCATGTCTCTTTTATCATTCGAATTGAACTTATTTTCGTTTTGGATTTTTTCGATTTCTTCTTTCGAATAATCATTTTCGCCTTCAACAACTTTGCCGTCTTCGATAACGAGTGGTTTTCTACCATCTTTTTGAATGATGATTTTAGATTTTTTATTGATTTTAGGTTGGTTTTCATCATTCAAATCAAAACTGAAATTTTTATTATTTCCTAAAGTATCAATCTGAATTCTGTTTGAAAACTGCTTTTGCAAATCATTAAAATCGAAATTATTTAAAGCCATTCCGTTTCCAAACAAATTATTATTTGGGTTTCCAAAACCAATTTCGCCATTATTTTTATAGAATTTTATTTCTGGAATAGCGTTTTTATTATTGTATTCTTGGCTTCCAGAATTGCCTTCGTTGTCCGCATATTCAATTTTCAGGTTCGTGATTTCGTTTTTCGAATTGCGTTTCACGTTCGAATATTTAATCGTCACACCATTGTTTGCCTTGAGCGCCTTGATGTCGTCTTTCATTTCTTTTTCGGGCGTGTTTTTGTTCCAGGTCATTACAACCGAATTGTCTTTGGTTGTTTGATTGAATTTATCTTGTGCAAAAACAGTCGATTGAAATGCACAAAATAGCATTAAAAAAGATACAATTGATTTACTCACAAATTTATTATTGTTATTTTTGTATTCGTGAACTTTCAGTTTCATTTTAATTAAATTTTAATGATTAATATTAATTTCAAAATTATATAAAACTTGAAATTAAAAAGTTTAAGAATTGTTAATTAACGAAATTCTAACAAAAATCAACCTTAAAAATCAATTTCAAAAGTTAAGATTTTTTTTGATTGTAACTTTGATTTTTGATTTTTGAAATTGACATTTGATATTGGAATATTTTCCTTTCCAACTAATTTGATTACCCAAATAATTAGAAAAACACTAACTAGACCCAAAATTGTCATAAAAAACCAATTGTTTTGATAACCAAAAACTGCAACAATATCAAGTCCAGCTTTCGAGCTAAAAATATGTGCGCAACTAAAACTCATCGTAAAAATAGCCATATATCGACCTTCGTGACCTTTTGGCGCACGTGAAATAGCAAACGAGTTCGAAAACGGAAAAACAAACATTTCACCAAAAGTCATAAAAATCATCATCACGACTAAAATTCCTGCCCAGGAATTTATCATGAGCAACGCAATACTAATAGTCATCAGCAACAAACCCCATCCGCAAACCTTGAGTTTACTTATTTTTTTGCGTTCAATATAGCTTACAAATGGCATTTCCATAAAGAAAATTATTAGTCCATTTAGGGTGATTAACAATCCGGTTTGAAACTCGGTTAAGCCAAACTGATCGTGATGATATAATGGTAATGTTGTAAACAACTGAAAAAATAATACTCCTGAAATAAAACACGCCAACAAAAATACCCAAAAAGGTTTGTCTCGAAAAACTGAATTGACTTCGGCAATCGTTACAGTTTCAATTTCGGGATCAACAAATTTCTTTTTTTCTTTCACTAAAAACCCAAAAATCACAATCGAAATAATGCAAGTCAAACCATCAATCCAAAAAAGTCCGCCATAGCCAATCGACATAATTACCAATCCACCAAGTGCTGGACCAGCAGAAAAACCTAGGTTTATTGCCAAACGAACCAAAGTTAAGGCACGAGTTCGATTTTCGGGTTTTGCATACGCTCCGATCGCAACAAACATAGCAGGCCGAAACATATCTGCAATTAACATCAAAATGAATAATCCAAAAACTAATCCCCAAAACGAAGTAATAAATTGCAATAAAATCAGCACAATTCCGCTCACAAAAAGACTAAAAAGCATGATTTTATAGAACCCAATTTTGTCTGATAATTTGCCTCCAAGCCAAGATCCGCAAACCGAACCAGTGCCAAAACCGACCATAATCCAACCTACTTCTGTAAATGAAAAATGCAGATTTTCTTTCAAATATTTCGACAAAAACGGCACAACCATAACCCCAGCGCGATTAATGAAAGTTACGATTGCCAAAATCCAAATTTCTCTCGAAAAACCGCGAAAATTATTGATATATTTTTGAAAACCGGATTTGAGCATAAATAATTTAAAATGCAAATTTACAAATAATAATACTTTTTTGAAGCCAATCCAACTTTACGTTTCTAGATTTCTCTAAAAATTATTTTTTCTAAGTCAAAAAACGAACTTCCTTTGGTCGTTGTTTTTCGCTAAAAAAAAATACAATTCTATTTCAAAATGCTTTTCACTACAAACCAGCAAAGCGAACTTGCGAAGCAATTTGGGCTAAAAATATCTTGAAAGTTTGAATTTTAACTTAAAAAATCTGTGAAATCTTTTAAATTTTTGGCAAAAAATATTTTACTTTTGTCAAATGAAATTCGTCAATCTTCATACGCACAAATTTTCAAATCAAGAAAATATTCTCGAAATTGTAAATCTATATCCACATGAATTCCACGAAAATGGTTCAATTTTTTCAATCGGAATTCATCCTTGGAAAATCGAATTGAATAGAGTAGAAGACGATTTAGATATTATTGAAAACAAACTAAATAATTATAGTTGTTTTGCAATTGGAGAATGTGGATTGGACAAACGCATCGAAATTCCGTTTGATTTGCAAGTAGAAGTATTCGAGAAACAATTACTTTTGGCACAAAAATACAATAAACCAGTAATTTTGCATTGTGTTGGTGCTTTTCAAGAAATTATTGAAACAAAAAAAAGATTAAAAATCGAAGTTCCAATGATTATTCATGGATTTTCTAAAAACGAACAAATTGCAAAACAACTTTTGGATAACGGATTTTATTTGTCATTTGGAAAGTATTTGATACAAAATCCAGAATTAGAAACAGTATTTAAAAATATTCCATTTGATTGTTTTTTTCTTGAAACCGATTCATCAGATTATTCAATCGAAGAAGTATATGCTGCAGCAGCGAAAATTAAAAACATTGAAATTGATTTGTTAAAAAG
>JAYWEG010000251.1:0-3192 GCA_043779445.1 Bacteroidota bacterium | reverse complement strand
TACAGAAACACCACCAGGTACCCCAATAAGTGTTGCATTAAAAGACGCTCCGCCAGTATGTCCCCAACCAGATGCATCTTTAGCAGAAGGCATTGTAGGGAAAATTGTTAGATTCAACCCTGTGCTTATTGAAACATTTGTAGAAAGTCCTAAACCATAAGTACCATAAGCATAAATGCCGTCAGGGGCAATTACAATACCTGCACCAGAATTACCTGTGATTCCTGCACCTCCAGTAACTGTTTTACCAACTAATAGAACTTCTTTTCCTTCTAATTCAACTCCGTCAATAACCCTATTCTCGCTAAAAGCATAAGGGCTATTCCACGCAAACTTTGCACTTAACGGGTCAGTGGACAGCCATCACTACTTCACATTCGCCTCGCCCGAGGCTTCACTTTCCAACAAGAACGTACTTTTTCATTTTCTCATCGTTACAAATATAAATGAATTTTTTATTTTCAATTGATTTCATTTGAAAATAAAAATCATTTCTATTGATTATATTTGCTATAAATTCTAAAATTATAATAATTATGACTAATAATAATTTAATTGCTAATTCAATATCTAGTATTAGGTTAATAGCAAAAAATATTGACTTAAATGATAAAAAAGACCAAGATATATTTTTATCATTTAAAGAATTATCAAAATTTGTTTTTGAAAATTTTCATATTCCATCAACACATTTGGATTATGTAACAGATTCATATAAAAATCGCAATAGAGTATTAAATAGTTCAATAGAAGACTTTATTGATGAATCTGGTAATCTTTATAATATAGACTTACCATTAAGAGCAATAGAAGTTATATTTTCATTTATGAAAAAAGAAGATGAAGTAGAAGATATTCACAAGTTAAAAAAAGTCAGGTATTTAATATCTAAACTTCATCATTATGTAGGAAGAAAATATTTTGAACTTTTAGATTAATACTTTTCATTTGAAAAAAAAAGTTTTCATTTCTCTCAAAAAAACTAATCTAAAAAAAGCCTAATCATCAAAGTTCAAAACCAACTTCATCGATAAGCCAAAAATTAGGCGCTCGATTTTTTTAGAAGATTGCCATTGCAAGATGTTGTTTTTTGATAGATGCCGTTTGGCAATCTTCTGAAAAAATGAGCAAACAAGCCCGATTTTTCTTCGGGCGCGTTAGTTCAGCAGTTTCACTTTTTCCTTTAAAAGGTTTTCCTTATTCCCAGGATTTAGCACAGCAAAATAAACACCCCAAAGGAGCAAAAAAGCCATTTTTCTTGGTTTTTTTGTGACTGGGTGGCGGTGTTGCGGTCACTGACAGCCACCACAGACCGAGAGCCACTTTTTCAGTGGTGTAGGGCTGTGAGCGTGTAACGGCAACCGAACAAAATAAATAAATCAGCCTTTAGGCGTTCCTATTGAGGTTGATGGCTGGCGGTTGAGCAACCGCCAAAACACAAGTGGCGGTGGATTTTTTTAGGAATATTTTTTTTTCAAAAATAAAAAACTCAACCGATGAAAAAAGAAAAAAAAATAGTGCTAAAAAAGACAAAGTAGCCACGACGAAAGAAGGGTAGAGACCGTGTGGAGATTGCGAGCAACACTTTTTTTGTTTTTTACTGCCTTTTTTCTAGGCTGTAAAAAATAAAAAAGTGTTGTGGTCTGTGGAACGGAGGCTTTTTCAGCCGACTGGAGCAGCGCAACGGAACAAAGGGAACGACCGAAGAGAGACCGCTTTTTTGCTCTGCTGTTTAGATTCGGATTTCCTTTTATCTAATTGGATGATATTGATTTACTGCATTTTGCAAGGCTTCCAATTCTGTTTGTTTGTATTGGATTGTTGTCGATGCTCGGCGATGTCCAGAAAAAACTTGTACAGTTCTAGTATCATTTTCCTTTTTCAAAAGATTGGCGATTACCGATTGACGGATTTTCATTGGCTGTAATTTTTCGCTTGGTTTTCTGTATTCATTTATCATTTTACTAATCGTATGCGGATTGATTTTTTCGCCATATTGTCCTAATATCAAGTAACTTATAACTGGATTTTCTTTGTTAAATAGCAATAATTCCCTTCGTTCTTTTTCTAAATAATTGTAAAATAATAAAATTTGTTTGGCTTGTAATGGAAGTTTTCGTTTTTGCTGATGATGTCCGCTTTTTATTTGGATTTCTCCACTTTCTAAATCAATGTTTTCAACTTCTAAATTGCTGATTTCCGACACGGTTAACGCTTGGTAAATGAGCAAAGTTATAATCACTTCATTTCGTCTTTTTAGTCGTTCTTTTCGTTTAATTTCAAAGGTTTTTAAGAAGTTTTCTAAAGTCTCTAAACTGTATAAATTATCAACTTGGATTTGTTTATTTATCTTGTCTTTTAAAAATAATTCACTACAAGGATGGTCTTTTCTTTTGCTGATTTCTAGTAAATAATTGAAGTAAATTTTAACTCCAGACAAACAATGTCTTAAAGTTTTTGGGTGTAAATTGTAGTTTTTTCGAAGATGGGCAATGTAATTTAAAATGTCGGTGTAAGTCGCAGTTTCTGACTTGTTTTGATAATAATTTGTAAATCTCTTTATGTTGTAAAGGTTTGATGCTAAAGTACTTTTACTATACTTTTTTTCTAAATAATTATGAAGTGTTATCATATAAATTATTGATTTGATTTTGAGATATATGAGTATAAATTTCTGTACTTTCGATGTGGCTGTGACCCAAAAAAGTTTGAACTTGTTCGATTTTCATTCCGTTTTCCAAAAGATGCGTTGCAATAGAATGCCGTAAACTATGGATTCCAATTTTGTTTAATTCTTCAGTAGAAAATCTTTGACCAAACTTCGTTTTGCTGATCAATTCTTTGAGTATTTTATTAAAAGTCCATTCTTGCATTCTTATATTATGATTATTGATAAAAATGGCTTTATTTGTACTTTCTATCTGACTATTTATGTAACTTTCTAATTCGTTAACTATTTGATTTGTAATTGGTATAACTCTTCTTTTACTGTTTTTACCTTTTTGAACGATTAGTAAGTTTTCAGTAAATCTAATATCTTCTTTATTTATTAAACTAAGTTCTCCAACTCGTAAACCACAACCATAAGCAATATTTAAAATCGTTTTTTCTTGCTCGTTTGATGCTTTGTATAATTCTTGGATTTCGTTTTGAGTAAAAATAATTCTTTCGACTTTTTCAGCAGGATTTTTA
>JAYWEG010000250.1:0-3195 GCA_043779445.1 Bacteroidota bacterium | reverse complement strand
AATGCTGGAACAATTACATCAGCTCTATCTGGATTTAAACCTAATTGAGTAATTTTTTGATCATAACTTAATGTATTTAGCATAGAGTATTGTGAATTCAAATAAATAAATGACAATGGCTTGTCTAATTGTTTTCCAGACATTTTAAAAATTTTGTTAATATTTCCACCTGAACCAATTAGTGAAATATTTTCAAAATCTTTTGTATTGGTTTTTATCCAATTTTCTATTTCATGCCAAACAATGTCATTGACCACTTCGTTTAAAAGTCTAACAGTTCCTGCTTTAAACGATTTTGAAGCGATCATTTTTCCGTTAGAGAATAATGAAAATTCTGTGCTACCACCACCAACATCAACATACAAATAGGTTTGATCTGTCTTTAATAAATGATGTAATTCTGTAGAAGCAATAATTGCTGCTTCTTTTTTTCCATCAATAATTTGTATTTTAATATCCGCTTTTTTCTTAACTATTTCAACAACTTCTGTCCCGTTGTAGGCTTCGCGCAGAGCTGATGTTGCGCAAGCCGTATATTTTTCGACTTTATGAACTTTCATTAATAACTTAAAAGCCTTCATAGCATCGACCATTCTGTCTATATTTTCATCAGAAATTGTTCCAACCGTGAAAGAGTCCTGACCCAGACGAATTGGGACACGAACTAAAGCATTTTTGGTAAACTGCGTTTCTTTACCTTGAGTTTCAACAATGTTAACGACTAGTAACCTCATGGCATTTGAACCAATGTCTATAGCAGCATATTTTTTTATGTTTATCAATCTTAAAGAGTTTAGAATAGTTTAGAGTTTAAATTGTTTAAAGTTTAAAAAAGTCTATTTATATTTTATTTTTATAGAAATTATAGGTCTCTAGTTGTGCTCTAAAAACAGGTTCATGTTCTTTTCGGATTCTGTATTTATTATCTAATTTTTCAGAATGATAACGCGCCTTTACATTTCCTTTCCAACCCACATTGAAACTATCTATCAATTCTTGTTTGATTTGTGGATCATAAATTGGACAGGTAACTTCGACTCTTGCATCGAGATTTCGAGTCATGAAATCGGCAGATGAAATGTACACTTCTGGATTTCTATTATTACCAAAAATATATAATCGTGTATGTTCTAAATAGTTGTCAACTATACTAATACATTCAATGTTCTCACTCATTCCTTTAATGCCAGGAATCAAACAACATATTCCTCTTACGATCAATTGAATTTTTACTCCAGCTCGACTTGCATCATATAATTTATCGATAAGTAGATAATCAGATAAGCTATTCATTTTAAGTTTTATAAACGCAATTTCTCCCATTTTTGCATTCATTATTTCATTGTCAATTAAACGATTAAATTTATTTCGTGAATAGTGTGGAGAAACTATCAAATGTTTGTAACGTTGTAAGCGAAAATTTACATCAAAAAATTCAAATATTTTGATAATATCTTTCAAAATTTGTTGATGACTGGTAAACAGAGTTACATCGGTATATACTTTTGCTGTTGATTCGTTGAAATTTCCTGTTGAAATAATTCCGTAGCGTTTTATTTTTAAATTTTCTAGTCGCTCAATCACACAAATTTTGCTGTGCACTTTTAGTCCTTTAATCCCAAAAATAAGTTCAATGCCTTCGGTTTGCATCTGTTCGGCATACGAAATATTACTAGCTTCATCAAAACGAGCTTGTAATTCGATTTGTACAGTTACTTTTTTTCCGTTTTTTGCAGCGTTTATGAGCGAACTAATGATTTGAGAATTTTTTGCCAAACGATAGAGAGTAATTTTTATACTTGTAACTTTTGGATCCAACGCTGCTTCACGCAAAAACTTAATCACATAGGAAAAGGATTGATATGGAGCATTTACCAAATAATCCTTAATAGCAATTTTTTGCATAATATTTTCTTCTAAACTCAAACCTGGAATTTGCAAAGGCGGATTGTTTTTATATAACAAATCCAAACGACCAAGATTTGGGAAATTCATATAATCCCTGCGATTGTGATATCTACCGCCAGGAATAATGCTATCGGAAGAATCAATTCCCATATGAGAGAGAAAATATTTTAGAGTATCTTTTTCTATTGATTTATCATAAATAAAACGAACTGGTTCTCCAATTCTTCGTTCTTTTACACTTGTCGAAATTTTTTCGATCATCGATTTGCTTAAATCGCTATCAATCTCTAACTGCGCATCTCGCGTAATTTTTATCATGTGAGCAGAAACGCTTTCGTAATCAAAAATATTGAAAATACTTTTTAGATTTAGACGAATTACATCGTCTAACATAATAATATATTGATTTTCGTTTTCTGAGGGTAAAACAACAAATCGATTTTCTGATTTTGGGATTTCAATTACCGCATATCGAATTTCTGGTTTTTGATCGCCAATAACTTTTATTTTTAATTTCACGGCTAAATATCCCGAAGTGTCTTTTAGAACAGGAAATTCTGCTAAATCATTCAAAATAATGGTAACTAATGCTGGACTAACTTTTTGAATAAAAAAATCTTTCAAAAAAAGTTCTTGAGTATTAGAAATTTCATTTTCATTGCAAATAAAAATTTTTTGCTCTTGTAATTTTTCTTCAATAATTCCAAGAATTCTTAAACTTTCGGATTGTTGTTTGATTGCGATTTCTGTAATATCTTTTACTAATTGTGTTGCACTAGTTCCGCCTAAAAGTTTTTTTCCGTCGTCTTTCGTGAAACTTAGACGGCGAATTGCAGCAAATCGAACCCTAAAAAATTCATCTAAATTATTCGAAAAAATACCTAAAAACCGAAGTCGATCAAGCAATGGAACATTATCATCCGCAGCTTCTTGTAGCACTCGTGCATTGAACGTTAACCAGCTTTTTTCGCGATCTATATATCTATTCTCTTGTAATTCAATCATTTCAATTCTTTTGGAAATAGTGTTGTAACGGTTTTTCCTTTTTTTAAGTCTTTCCAGTTATTAATTTCAAAATTAATACAAACTAATCCAGAGGTAGGAACATTATCTATGTAAACATCACCAAATTTATTAACAAAATCTGTAATGGCACTATTGTGACCAAAAATTAATACATTCATAACATCGTTATCAATCAATTTAATGAATTTCTCTAAATCTGATGCATCAAAAGTATACAAATCGTCTTCGTATTGAATCGAATTTTGAGATAAATCAAATACT
>JAYWEG010000249.1:0-7916 GCA_043779445.1 Bacteroidota bacterium | reverse complement strand
AAAAAAACATATTCAAAAAAAAAACTCCCAATATGAATTTTCAAATTGAGAGTATTAATTAATTTTTGTGTAATTAATTCGGTTGCAAAACTTTATCTACCGCATGAATTATTCCATTTGAACATTGTACATCAGTTACAATGATATTTGCCCTAACTGGTGTTGAATCTTGTAGCTTTGCACCACCAGTTAAATCTACAATCAGATTTTGAACAGGAGAAGTTAAAGTTGGAATAACTTGCGCTGGTGCTAATGTTGTAGATATCACATTTCCAGAAGCAACATGATAATATAATACTTTAGAAATTGTTGCTGGAGTTGCACCAACTGCAAAACCCGATCCAGTCGTTGCTGCTGTAAATGCAGTATTTGTAGGTGCAAATACAGTAAATGGTCCACTTCCTCCCAAAGCAGTCAAAACTGCGCTTTGATTTCCAAAAGTTCCTGTAGTACTAGACAAAACTGTAACTAACGTTGAGAATGTAGTGTTAGCAACAGCATGATTTACAATTTTAGGTGGTAAAATAACTCCGTTTACGACATGGACAATTCCATTAGTTGCGGCAACATTTGCAGTCGCACCTACGACAGCACCAGAATTTGTCAATCCACCATTTATAGTAATTACTGTTCCACCTCCAGTTGGAGCACTATTGTTGATGTACATACTCAATGAGTTTACTGTTGATGCAGTTCCAAAACCCAAAGTTTTGTAATATCCAGTCGTTAATTGCGTAGAAGTTTTTACTGTACTAAATACATGATTTAATAGTATTTGCTTCAATTGCTCGATGTTGATTGGAGTTGAAGTTGCTGTGATTGCTGCGATTGCTGTACTTGATAAACCTGCTGCGTCAAATGCTGCATTGTCAGGAGCAAAAACAGTAAAGGTTCCAGCACCACTCAAAATACCTCCTAAATTTGCTTTTGTAACCGCTTCAACAAGTCGACTCAAACTTGGAGTTGCTTGGGCGATTTGAACTATGTTTTGAGTGGGTCCCGTTGGTGGGTTGACAATTGGTGTTGCTGAATCACTACTTGAGCATGAGGCTATTGCAATTGTAAATAGAGATAGAATTGCAACTTTACTAATTTGAAATACTTTTTTCATTGGTTTTTTGTTTAAATGAATTAATAATTTATTAAACAAAACTAACGTAAAATAGTTTTGTTTATTATAGTTTTAAAAAAGTTTATGTTTTGTTAACCTATTTTCAATAAACTAGTTAACTATTAATAATTAAAAAAAGCTATTAACTACATCGATGTAGTAACAATTTTAATAATTTTAAAATGAATATATTTAGTTGAAAAAAGTTAAACAAATTTTAATTTTTCCTAAATTAATTAAAATAATAAACAAAAAAAATCCCGATTGCTCGGGATTTTCTATATCAAAAAATTAGAGAATTATTTTTTCTCGTTTTTTTCCATTTTTGCTTTTAAACCTGCAAGAATGTCGTTGTTATCTCCCAATGTAGATGCTGGTGCATTATTGTTAGATGAAACTGCTTCATTTACAGCTTTTACGTTCTTTTCTTCTTCCTCACGGAAAATAGCAGTATGCGAAGCCACTACACGTTTAAATTCTTTGTTGAATTCGATTACTTTAAAATCTGCAGTATCGCCTTTTTTCAATTTTTTTCCGTCTTCTTTTTCAAGGTGACGTGTTGGAATGAAAGCAACAATATCTTCTCCAAATTCTACCGTTGCTCCTTTGTCAACGATTTCAGAAATCTCTCCGCTATGGATAGTTCCAACTCCAAAAGAATCTTCGTATTTATCCCAAGGATTTGGAGTAGTTTGCTTGTGTCCTAAAGATAATTTACGACCATCAACATCTAATTCAAGAACTACTACATCTAGTTTTTCTCCAACTCCAACAAATTCTGATGGGTGTTTGATTTTTTTAGTCCAAGAAAGGTCAGAGATGTAAATCAATCCGTCAATTCCTTCTTCTAATTCAACAAAAACTCCAAAGTTTGTAAAGTTTCTTACTATTCCATTATGTTTTGATCCTACCGGATATTTAGACGTAATGTCTGTCCATGGATCTTGTGTCATTTGTTTGATACCTAAAGACATTTTACGATCATCACGATCTAATGTCAAAATAACTGCATCTACAACATCTCCAACTTTTACGAAATCTTGAGCCGAACGTAAATGTGTAGACCATGACATTTCAGAAACGTGGATTAAACCTTCAACACCTTCTGCCACTTCAATAAATGCTCCGTAATCAGCAATAACGACTACTTTACCTTTTACTTTATCGCCAATGTTCAAGTCTGCACTCAAAGCATCCCATGGGTGAGCATTTAATTGTTTCAATCCAAGTTGAATTCTAGTTTTTTCGTCATCGAAATCAAGAATTACAACATTTAATTTTTGATCTAATTCAAGAACTTCACTTGGGTGATTGATTCTTGACCAAGAAAGGTCAGTAATGTGAATCAATCCATCAACTCCACCAAGATCAATAAATACACCATATGAAGTAATGTTTTTAACAATACCTTCTAGTACTTGACCTTTTTGTAACTGACCAATAATTTCTTTTTTCTGAACTTCGATATCTGCTTCGATAAGTGCTTTGTGCGATACAACAACATTCTTGAATTCGTGGTTGATTTTCACAACTTTAAATTCCATCATTTTGTTTACATATACGTCGTAGTCACGAATTGGTTTTACGTCAATTTGTGAACCTGGTAAAAATGCTTCGATTCCAAAAACATCAACGATCATTCCACCTTTAGTTCTACATTTTACAAAACCTGTAACGATTTCTCCAGTTTCATTAGCAGAAATAACACGCTCCCAAGATTTCATAGCTCGTGCCTTCTTGTGAGAAAGAACTAATTGTCCTGTTTTATCCTCACGGATATCGATCAAAACTTCTACTTTGTCACCAACTTTTAGGTTTGGATTGTAACGGAATTCATTCAAAGAAATTACACCTTCTGATTTGGCGTTGATGTCAACGATAACGTCACGGTCTGTAATTCTAACAACAATTCCGTCTACACACTCTTCTAAGTCTGTTGAAATGAATGTTTTAGAAACTAATTCTTCAAATTCTGCTAAGTTTTTTTCGTCAACTGAATCAATTCCGTCTTCGAAATTTTGCCAATTGAATTCTGATAAAAACTGCTCTTGTGATTTTAATATTTCAGACATGCTGATAAAAAATTTGTATTCTGTTTTTCTTGAGTTTCTAAAAGCGATAGAAAAAACAGAAGTGTTTTACATAAATAATTGATTTCCAAACGAAACTCTTCTCTGCATTTTGGACTGCAAAAGTAGTTCTTTTTTGTTTATTAGCAAAAGAAAATTAATATGAAAACAATAAATTTCGAAAAAAGATTTAAAAACCAATTATTTTTCAAAAATTGCCTTGAAAATTTCTTCTTCAAACGAATAAAAAGCAGTTGTTTTTCCGGGTTGATATCCATCGAAAATTCCATTTGTGATTAATACAAAACCAAAATCTTTCTTTTCAGAATAAAAAGCATCGCTAATCAATCCATAGGCATCGCCTGCATGACCAACGAAACTTCCATATTTTTTGATGTCCCAAACCAAATCTTTATTGATTGTATTGGTATGATGTAAACCTAATCCCCAACGATTGAACATTCCATTGTAATTGTCACCGTTGACTCCGTCGAAATTCCATTGTATTTTTTTCATGGATTGAATTGTTTTTTCTGATACAATTTTCGGAAAAGTTTTTCCATCACTTTTAATGTATTTTAGAAAAGTTATTAAATCTGAGGAAGTTACTCGCAATCCGCCTTGTGGGCCATAAAAAAGGCCGTTAGTTCCTGGAATATATATATTCAAATCGGTTGGTGTTGGTTTTCCTTTTGGATAATCATCTTTTGTAGCAGACCATTTTCCCTCTACTTTTCGATATAAAGTTGCAACATTTTCTAGATCTGAAATATCTTGTAGATTGTAACTCGAATAAATTTTTAGAGGTTTCAGAATTTCATTTTTCATGTAAACATCAAAACGCTGTTTACTAATTTTTTCTATTAGTGTTCCAATTAATCCATAGTTCAGATTGCAATATGTGAAGTAGGTACCAGGTTTTTTGTCTAAAAACATATCCGTTGTAAAATATTTTCCATCAGGCAAAAGAATAGAATTGATATTTGGAATTTCTTTTTCACTATATGTTGCTGCAAGAAAAGTGTCATAACCCGCACCATCATTCAGACTACTGGTATGACTCATCAACATTCGAAAAGTAATTGGAGTCTCTGGAAACTTTGGATTTATGACTTTATACCCTAAATAGTTAGAAATATCGTCATCGAGTTTAAATTTTTTTTGGTCAAACAATTTCATAAGACCCAATGTTGTAAATGCTTTTGAAATTGATGCAACTCGAAATTTCGTGTTTTTTTGGATCGGTAGATTTGTGGCTAGATTTTGTAATCCAAAATTATATTCTTTTTGAGTATTTCCAGAAAAAGTAATTACTGCCAATCCCATTAATTTGTTATCTTCGAATGCTTTTTGAAGTTTGGTCTGGGTATTTTGGGCCAATAAAATGGAACTGAAAAGTAAGAGCATATAATTTTTCATTAGATATGTTTTTTTCAAAAGTAAAAAAAAATTGCGATTTATGGTAAGTTACTTATATAATGAATGATTTATTTTTTGTTTACACAAAAGTGGATTACTTTTAGCAAAAAATTACAAAAAACAATATTCATGAAACTGATTTTACGCAAATACAATCTAAAACTCAAACATACATTTACAATTTCTAGAGAATCGATAGATTTTCAGCCTTCATTGATTGTAGAACTTAAAAAAGATGGTTTTTCTGGTTTCGGCGAAGCAACTTCAAATCCTTACTATAATATTACCGTTCCAATGATGATGAAGGATTTAGAAAAAATAAAAGATAGCATCGAAAATACAAACGACGAAACACCAGAAGAATTTTGGTCAAAAATTCATCCTTTTCTAAAAGATAATATGTTTGCTTTGTGTGCTTTAGATTTGGCATATAACGATTTGTATGCTCGATCAAAAGGCAAAAAACTCTATGATCTTTGGGGTTATACTACAGAAAAAAATCCAATGACAGATTACACTATTGGGATTGCTTCAATTGAAAAAATGGTTCAGAAAATGCAAGAATTGCCATGGCCAATTTATAAAATTAAACTTGGAACTAAAGAAGATATTTCTATTGTAAAAGAACTTAGAAAACATACCAATGCAATTTTTAGAATTGATGCAAATTGTGCTTGGGATGTTGATGAAACAATCAATAACGCTGTTGAACTTAAGAAACTTGGCGTGGAATTTATAGAACAACCCATGAAAGCCGATAATTGGGAAGCACATGCACAAGTTTTCAAGCATTCGGTTTTGCCAATAATTGCCGATGAAAGTTGTATCATCGAGGATGATGTTGCAAAATGTCATAATCATTTTCATGGGGTAAATGTAAAATTAGTAAAATGTGGCGGCTTAACACCTGGAAGAAGAATGCTTCAAAACGCTAGAAAATTAGGATTAAAAACCATGGTGGGTTGCATGACAGAATCGACTGTTGGGGTTTCTGCAATTGCACATTTGTTGCCACTTTTGGACTATGTAGACATGGACGGTTCGTTGCTTTTAGCAGAAGATATTGCTACAGGAGTTTCATTAGATTATGGTAAAATCATTTATTCTGATTTGAATGGAACAGGAGTAACTTTAAAATAAAAGTTTAAATTTCTTAGATTAATTATACTATTTATATAATTAGAATGCTAATAGTCCAAAAGCTTACAATCTAAATTTTCTAAAAGTCTAAATTTATGTTTGTTAACCAATTTCCAGATCGAATTATTAAACTCAAAAACGAAGAATTTTTGTATTTTGGAGGAACCGCATATCTTGGTTTGCCAACACATGTAGAATTTCAGAATATTCTAATAAAAAATATTTTAAATTGGGGAACTGCCTACGGAAGTTCTCGAAATGCAAATGTAAAACTTTCAATTTATGATGATTGCGAAAAATATTTAGCGAATTTTATAAAATCCGAAACTACTGTAACCATTTCATCTGGAATGCTTGCGGGGAAATTGGTTATTGAAAAATTAGAACTTGAAAACGATTGTTTTTTTCATTTCCCGAATATTCATAATGCCATTTCTTCTAAAAACAGTTTACCTTTTTTTATAGATAATGAAATAAATCCGAGATTATTAGATTCTAAAAAAGAGAAAATAGTTGTTCTTTCGGACGGAATTCCATCGTTTGCAGTAGTTCCAAATGATTTTTCGGATTTAGAAAAAATTTCCAATTCAAAAGAAGTTACCCTAGTAATTGATGAATCGCATACTTTTGGGATTTATGGAAACGATGGTTCCGGGATTTTTTCGAATTTGCATTTCCCAAATATCAAAAGAAAAATAATGGTTTCCTCTCTCGGAAAAGCCATTGGTTTAACCGGAGGAATTATTGCAAGTGATTTTGATTTTATAAACGAAATTAAAAGCCAAAGTTCGTTTTTTTCTGGTGCAGGAATGAATGCTGCTTTTGTCCAAACTATTTATGATTCGAAAGCAATTATTCAAGAGCAAATTCTAAAATTGAGAACAAATTTAAAGTTTTTAGATTTGAACATAAATGAAAAAGAAAATTTTATTTTCGATGAATTTTATCCATTGATTTATCCAAAGATTGAAAATATAAATAAAATTTTGGAGGATGAGAAAATCATTATTACCAATTTTAAATATTCTGAAGCAACTTCAAATTTAATTAGAATTGTAATTACTGCAAATCATACAAGAGATGATTTAGAAAAATTAGTAGGAGTTTTGAATAAGTTGTAAATTCAACTTGCAGAACTAACTCAAAAACAATAATTTTACAAAAAAATAATAACATGCAACCAAAAGATTTAGTGCAACTTGCTACAGAATTTGATACTCCACTTTATGTATATGATACTGAAAAAATTGAATTTCAGTTCAATCGTCTCAAAAATGCTTTTTCGAAAGTTGAGAGATTACGAATTAATTATGCTTGTAAAGCACTTTCGAATATTTCGGTTTTGAAATATATGAAATCAATTGGTGCTTGTCTAGATACCGTTTCTGTCCAAGAAGTACAACTGGGTTTGCACGCGGGCTTTTTACCCGAGGAAATTATTTTTACACCAAACGGTGTTTCCATAGAAGAAATTGAACAGGCCATTGGCTATGGAAATATTCAAATCAATATTGATAATTTATCAATATTGGAACAATTTGGGGCGAAATATCCACACATTCCGGTTTGCATTCGATTGAATCCACATATTATGGCTGGAGGAAACGCAAACATTTCTGTTGGACATATAGATTCTAAATTTGGTATTTCAATTCATCAAATGCCTCATATCATGCGTATAGTGCAAAACACAGGCATGCACATCAATGGTGTTCACATGCACACAGGTTCTGATATTTTGGATATAGAAGTATTTTTGTATGCCGCCGAAATACTTTTTGATGCTGCTAAAAATTTTAAAGATTTAGATTTTCTTGATTTTGGATCTGGTTTTAAAGTGCCTTACAAAAAAGATGATATCGAAACCAATATTGAAGAATTAGGAAAAAAATTAACTAAAAGATTCCATGCTTTCGAAAAAGAATATGGTCGTAATTTAGTTTTGGCATTTGAGCCAGGAAAGTTTTTGGTGAGTGAGGCTGGTCGTTTTTTAGCGACTGTAAATGTTGTTAAACAAACCACTTCGACTGTTTTTGCAGGTGTAGATTCTGGATTTAATCATTTAATTCGCCCCATGTTATATGGATCGCAACATCAAATAGAAAATATCACAAAACCAAAAGGGAAAGAACGTTTTTATACCGTTGTGGGATACATTTGCGAAACGGATACCTTTG
>JAYWEG010000248.1:0-7944 GCA_043779445.1 Bacteroidota bacterium | reverse complement strand
TTTTGAATCAAGATTCTAATGAAATTCGATTTTTTTCTAGAAATTTAATGTGTCCAACTACCGGAATTTCTTATCAAAATCCTGAACCCAATTTATTTTCGTTCAATTCGCCAAAAGGCGCTTGTCCAAATTGTAATGGTTTAGGAACGATTAACGAAATTAATATCAAAAAAATAATTCCGAATCCAAAATTATCCATAAAAGCAGGTGGATTTTTGCCTTTGGGAGAATACAAATCAACTTGGATTTTCAAACAATTGGAAATTATTGGCGAAAAATTTGGGTTTAATATTATCGACCCTATCGAAAAAATTTCTGACGAAGCTATGGAAATGATTTTGAACGGCGGAAAAGACAAGTTTACAGTCACTTCAAAAACTGCTGGAGTTTCGAAAGAATACAAAATCGAATTCGAAGGAATTTCGCATTTCATAAAATCGCAACACGACGATTCGGGATCATCGAGTTTGAAACGTTGGGCAAAAGAATTCATGGATGAAGTAAATTGTCCAGTTTGCGAAGGTTCAAGATTAAAAAAAGAATCATTATATTTCAAAATAAACGAACAAAATATTGCCGATTTGTCCAATATGGATATTTCTGATTTAACGGCTTGGTTCAAAGATTTAGAAAATCATTTAACAGATAAACAAAAACGAATTGCCACCGAAGTTATTAAAGAAATTAAAGACCGATTGAACTTTTTGATGAATGTTGGTTTAGAATATTTGGCAATTTCGCGAAGTTCCAAATCCCTTTCTGGTGGCGAAGCACAACGCATTCGTTTAGCAACACAAATAGGTTCACAATTGGTAGGTGTTTTATATATTCTAGACGAGCCAAGTATTGGTTTACATCAACGAGATAACGAAAAATTGATTCATTCTTTGGAACAATTACGAGATATAGGAAATTCAATTATTGTAGTTGAGCACGACAAAGACATGATTGAACGTGCTGATTATGTAATAGATATTGGTCCAAAAGCAGGCAAATATGGTGGAGAAATCATCAGCAAAGGAACGCCAGCCGAAATTTTAAAAGAAAATACGATCACTGCTCAATATCTTAACGGAAAAATGAAATTTGAAATTCCTAAAAAACGTCGTGAAGGCAACGGAAAATTTCTGAAATTGACGGGAGCAACGGGAAATAATTTGAAAAATGTTTCGATTGAATTGCCTTTGGGGCAGCTCATTTGTGTTACTGGAGTTTCAGGATCAGGAAAATCGACTTTAATTAATGAAACGCTCTACCCTATTCTGAATGAATTCTATTTTAATGGTGTCAAAAAACCAAAACCATACAAAAAAATCGAAGGTTTAGAACATATTGACAAAGTTATTGATATTGACCAAAGTCCCATTGGAAGAACACCACGTTCAAATCCAGCGACTTATACTGAAGTTTTTACCGAAATTAGAAATTTGTTTACGATGACATCCGAAAGTATGATTCGGGGTTACAAAGCAGGAAGATTTAGTTTTAATGTCAAAGGCGGGCGTTGCGAAACTTGCGAAGGATCGGGCGTTCGAACCATAGAAATGAGTTTTTTGCCTGACGTATATGTAGAATGTGAAACTTGCCAAGGTAAGCGATTTAACAGGGAAACGCTCGAAATTCGTTTCAAAGGAAAATCAATTTCTGATGTTTTAAATATGACTATTGATGAAGCGGTTCCGTTTTTTGAAATGATTCCGAAAATTTATCGAAAAGTAAAAACATTACAAGATGTTGGCTTGGGTTATATAACTTTGGGTCAACAATCAACAACACTTTCGGGTGGCGAAGCGCAACGAATCAAACTCGCTGGCGAATTGGCAAAAAAAGACACAGGAAATACGTTTTATATTCTAGATGAACCCACAACAGGCTTGCATTTTGAAGACATTCGGGTATTGATGGAAGTGATAAATAAATTAGTAAATAAAGGCAACACAATTTTGATAATTGAACACAATATGGATGTTATTAAACTAGCAGATTACATCATTGATATTGGTCCAGAAGGTGGAAAAGGTGGCGGGAATGTAGTTGCAAAAGGAACTCCCGAAGAAGTTGCCAAAAATAAAAAAAGTTATACAGCGCAGTTTTTGAAAAAAGAGTTAGTTTAGCATTTTTGTTTTCAATAATATAAACAAAAATTAATACAAATATCTAGCCCTGATAGAAGTGAAAATCCTTTTATTTTTTCTTTAAAAAATAAAAGATTGTAACGAATAGCAGGAAATAGCTTCAAAAAAAAATTAATAAATAAAAAATATGAAATTAAAAGATTTTGACAACGACGAAGATAAAGTAATTCAAGATAAACTAATGCAAAAAACGTGGAACGAAATTCGGTCTAACGATTCTTGGGCAATTTTCAAGATTATGTCCGAGTTTGTAAATGGTTATGAAAACATGGCAAGAATTGGTCCTTGCGTTTCGATTTTTGGTTCGGCAAGAACGAAACCAGATGACAAATATTATATTCTTGCAGAAAATGTTGCCTTCAAAATTAGTCAGGCTGGATATGGAGTAATTACGGGTGGCGGCCCAGGAATTATGGAAGCTGGCAACAAAGGCGCACACCGAAGTGGCGGAACCTCTGTTGGATTAAATATCGTTTTGCCCTTTGAGCAACATTATAATCCATATATTGACAAAGACAAAAACCTAAATTTTGATTACTTTTTTGTTCGTAAAGTAATTTTCGTAAAATATTCCCAAGGCTTTGTTGTTATGCCTGGCGGATTTGGAACCTTAGACGAACTATTTGAAGCTATAACCTTGATTCAAACCAAAAAAATTGGTAAATTTCCTATAATTTTGGTCGGTACTTCGTTTTGGTCAGGATTGATGGATTGGGTGCAGCAGGTTATGATTGATCGGGAAAAAACTGTTTCTCCAGACGATATGAAACTAATAAAAATAGTAGATTCCGAAGAAGAAGTTGTAGCAGAACTGGATCGTTTTTATAAAAAATATGATTTGAGTCCAAACTTTTAAATTTTTACAAGCGAATTCACAAATAGTACTTAAAAACATGTGAATTCGCTTGTAAAAATTTAATCAATAATAAGTTTTCTATCTAATGTCTTAAAATCTGAAATAATTTTGACACAATAGATTCCTTTTAATAAATTCAGAGAAATAGATTCGTTTTGTTTGGAAATTGTACTCAATACTTTTTCGCCAAGTACATTGTAGATCTCAACTTTTGATTGATCAACAATTCCAACTAAATTTAAAATATTTTTCGCAGGATTAGGATAAATTCCAATTTTTGAGTCGATAAAATCTTGTGTTCCTAAACTGCTCGACCAAGGTTGTCCAAAATTTGCACCAAAAATGTAACTTGCTAAATTCGGATAATCAATAAAAGGATTTCTATTTTGTTGCCAAGTGTAAATATAATTGTTACGATTCATTTCGAAATCATCCGAAGGATCAGCAGTATTCCATGTTAGTAATGTTGCTAAATCACCTATAAAACCGATGGGCAAATCTGCAGGATTACCATTTACCACTTGCAAACCATTGTACCTAATTGCCATGTAAAATAATGATCGAGCCACATCTCCACGCCATGAAACGATCAAAGGATTTGGTCCATTGTAATCAACTCCATAATTTCGATTGTTTCTTGAAGAGTTTTCTTGTCCGTCAACCGCTCGTATATGATGTGCATCGCCGTGACCTGTTGCAATGATATTTGGACCCGCTGGTTCCCAAATATTTATTCCATCGGAAAAACTTGAAGTCGCATCTGAAAATCCGCCTCGAGATTGGCAATAAATATGTTCTCTATTCCATTTTCCAACAATACTATTCCCTGTTTGAATGTCTAATTTTGATCGAGGAATTTCGTTATAGATTAGCCAAACCTCATTGCTATTAGCCGGATTTTGATCAGCAGTTTTCAATATTTCGTTAACATCGCCATAGTTTTGCCCGTGAACAATTAGTGGATTTGCAATAATATCTTGTAAACCTAGTTTTAATGCCGCACCAGAGAGTCCTTCTATAGATGAATAATAGCCAAGTGGTGCTGAACTAGAGACGTTTCCAAATGTGGGATTTGCAGGTGTGCCAAAAGGCAAAATCACAAAATTAACATCATTTACACGTACAATTTTATTGTTATTGTTTAATGAATAAGCTATCGGCAAACCAGAAATAACAATTTTTAATTCTTCATCTCCTTCATTAATACCATCATTTAAAGTTGAAATTGTAGCAGTAATCGAAGAAGAACCGACAGGAATAGTTGCAAATAAGTTTCCAGTAAAATCACTAGAATTAAAATTTCCGTTATTCAAAGCAAAATTAATTGTCAAGGGTGTACCAGTAACCACCTGTGATGTAGAAAAAGTGATGATTAAATTTTGACCTTCTGTTAAAGTTGATACATTAGTTGTGAAAGATACATAATTGAACACAATACCTGTTCCATCATTATTAACTCCTGGAGTAGGTGTTTTTACCTCAAAAGTTCCATCATTTTTTCGTTGAATTGATTGGTTTGCAGCATTCAAATTCATCGTTTCATTAATGCTTTGAGTTAAACCAAGTATAGACATCAAGGCAGTAGCTGTCACTGCATTGCTACTAGAATAGGATAAAGCATTTACTAAATTGGTGTTTGTAGCAACTGTATTTAATGGGTAATCTGAATCATTTCCGATATATAAAGCTACGACATCAGGACCATTTTGTATAGTAGCATTTGGAATTATAATTTTTGGAGTTGGTGAAACTAACGAATTACCAAAATGAATATTACCGTTTGCATCGGTCGAAAATCCATCTAAATCAAGAGCATAATAACTCAAATTTCCAGTTCCAGTTGGACCTCCGTTGTAAAAAACTAAAACATAGCCATCCAAGGCAAAATTTGGAGTTGTTGATTTTAGTTCAATAAATTCGAGCGTATCCGTACTCGGAGTATCTGGATCGATTTCATTAATAAAGACTTGGCTAAATCCTGAGACAAAAACTAAAGAAAAAAGCAGAAAAAAATATTTTTTCATTTTGATAAATATTGATACTACAAATTTAGTTTAATAATTTTTATAAATAAACTTTCAAAATGATTTTTACGTAACTATAAAATCAATAAATTGCGAACTTATGGCAAATACAAATTTCGACAACACTTTGAGAACTATTCGGCTAACTTTTTTTTCGTTTTTAATTTTTTTTGCAACTACAAAAATTGTTGCGCAACACAATTCAAAAATGAATGTAAGCACAGATTTAACTACCAAAACCTTGACAGTTTCTCAAGAAATCACCTTTCAGAATAAGTCTTCAGAAAACATAAATTCAATCATTCTAAACGATTGGAATAATTCCTATTCTAGCAACAAATCACTTTTAGCGCAACGTTTTTCGGATGAATTTGTTCGAGATTTTTTTCTTTCTAAAGAATTTGAAAGAGGAAAAACAGATATTATTTCTGTAAAGGATGAAAATAATTTAATGTTAAAATATTCTCGACCAGAAAACAATATTGATTTAGTCGAAATTTTTCTTCCAAATCCGTTACTTCCAAATCAAAAAAAAGTTTTTATTGTACAATATGTTCTCAAAATACCGAGCAGCAAATTTACGGGTTATGGATACGATGATAAAAATGGTATGAATCTAAAAGATTTATTTTTAACATTAGCAAGGTTAGAAAACGGAAAATTTGTTACCAATAGTAATGCCGATATTGACGACGTTGCAAATGAAATGTCGGATTATGAAATCGAAATCTCAGTTCCAGAAAATACCTCTGTAATTTCTGATTTGAATCAATCAAAAGTTTGGGAAAAGCCAAATAATTTTCTTCTAAAAGGTCAAAACCGAAACAATTTTAGTTTGTATTTGCAACAAAAATCTACTTTTTTGACGTATCAGAACAATCAACTCGAAATCATTTCTAATCTAAAAGAAAAAAAAATAGATGAAGTACAAAAATCCCTAATAATTAACAAAGTAGTTGGATTTGTAAATGAAAATATTGGTACCTATAACAATCAAAAAATTGTAGTTTCACAAGATGAATATGAACGAAATCCTTTTTATGGATTGAACCAATTGCCTTCGTTTTTGAATCCTTTTCCAAAAGATTTTATTTTTGAATTGAAATTCTTGAAAACCTATTTGAATAATTATCTCAAAAACACGTTACAAATAAATCCTAGAACCGAAAACTGGATCTATGACGGAATTCAGGTTTTTGCCATGATGAAATACATGGATAAATATTATCCCGAAGCCAAAATGATGGGAAAAGTTGCCAAACTAAAAATCCTGAAAAGTTTTAGTTTAATTAATCTCGATTTCAATGAACAATATAGTTATTTCTACATGTTGATGGCACGCATTAATATCGATCAAGCCATAGGCGACTCAAAAGAAACCTTTTTGAAATTTAATGAACGAATTGCAGGAAAATATCGATCTGGATTAAGTTTAAAGTATTTAGATTCGTATTTATCAGAAAATAAAGTTAATGAAAGCATCAAAAAATTCATACTTCTAAACTCCAATAAACAAACCTCAGAAACAGATTTTATTTCGATTCTAAAATCAAAAACAACCAAAAATATCAATTGGTTTCAAGAAACTGTTATAGATTCTCGAAAAATTATTGATTTCAAGATTACGGATTATTCCAAAACAAAGAACGAAGTAACTTTTACGATTCGAAACAAAACTAAAACTAATGTTCCAATTTCGGTTTATGGATTAAAAAACAATCAAATTGTATTCAAAAAATGGTTAGAAAATATCAAAACTGATAGTACTTTTACTTTAGAACGAAAAAATGCAGACAAACTTGTTTTGAATTATGAAAATGAAGTTCCTGAATTCAATCGAAGAAATAATTTCAAAAAAATCGAGGGATTTTTTCCAAATAACAAACCATTACGATTTGCTTTTCTCAAAGATTTAGAAGATCCAAACTACAATCAATTGCTTTTTGCACCCACAATAAATTTTAATTTATATGATGGAATTCGGCTTGGAATGCGTTTTTTCAACAGTACAATTCTCGCTCGACCTTTTGTTTTTGATATCGAACCTTCCATTGCAACAAAAAATAAAGCCTTTACAGGAAATGCCTCTTTTACTTTAAACCAGTTTATTCGTGAAGGAAATTTATATAATATTCGATATGGTTTGTATGGGTCATCATCACAGTACGCACCAGATGCAAAATTCTATAAATTTAATCCCGTCGTTACTTTCAACTGGCGAGATAAAGATTATAGAGCAAATGCAAGACAATCACTTTCTTTTAGAGAAATTATTATCAATCGCGAAAAAACAAGTTTTCTAACCACAGATACTGAGGATTATGCAGTTTTCGATGCTCGATTCGGAAGTGGCTATTCCGAATTAACTAAACAATTTAGTTATGGAACAAACGTTCAAATTTCTGACAAATTTGGCAAATTCTCAGGAACCATAAATTACCGAAAAACATTTAACGACAACCGACAATTAAATTTGAGATTGTTTGGAGGATTATTTTTGTATCGAAATACGAATTCAGAATTTTTTAGTTTTGCACTAGATCGACCAACAGATTATCTGTTTGATTATGATTACATTGGTCGAAATGAAACTACAGGAATTTTTAGTCAACAATTTATTCTTGCCGAAGCAGGTTTCAAAACAAAACTTTCAAATCCGTTTGTCAATGACCGGATTACATCTGTTAATGGTAGCATGAGTATTTGGAACTGGGTCGAAGCCTATGGCGATGTTGGATTTTACAAAAACAAATACCAATCAGAAAAAGTAGTTTTTGATTCTGGAATTCGTCTCAATTTAGTCACAGATTATTTTGAACTCTATTTTCCAGTTTATTCTTCAAACGGATTTGATATAGCTAAACCAAATTACAATGAAAAAATTCGTTTTGTTTTGTCTATTGGAACAAATACATTGATTCGACTTTTT
>JAYWEG010000247.1:0-8028 GCA_043779445.1 Bacteroidota bacterium | reverse complement strand
AAATTTCCATAATTTCTTTCGTTTAAGGCACTATTTTCAATAATTTTTATATTGTTTTGATGAATTTCATCCAAAATAATTCTCAAACTATCTTTCGCTCTTTTTAAAGTTGAAGTATAGGCAAAATCAAATTTAAAACGCATTAATTTTTTTACAGATAACATAGCTTCTTGTTCACCAAATTTTGTTAAACCAATGTCTAAACTCCCTGTAAATCGATTTTCTAAATTATAAACCGATTGTCCGTGACGCATTAAAATGAGTGTTGACATTGCCTTAATATTTGTTTATGATAAAGATAATTTAACTTTTACTTTCCAACAAAAAACCTAAGAATTTCATAACTTTAAATCATTTTTATATAACAAAAAAATGCTTTTTGATTGCCACATTTGTTTAATAAAAAACAAACAATGTATCACATATCAATTATTTCATCTAGCATTCGTACAGGCAGAAAAAGTCATAATGTAGCGCTTTATTTTCAAAACTATTTGAATGAAAATAGATTGGCAACAGTCGAAATTTTGGATTTGGCATCTTATAATTTTCCTATTTTTGACGCTCCGCTAAAATACCAACCCAATCCGAGTATAATTGCTTTGGAATTCAAAAACAAAATTATTTCGTCCGACGGAATTATTATTGTTTCACCAGAGTATAACGGAAGTATTCCTGCAAGTTTAAAAAACATAATCGATTTATTGTATGAAGAATGGCACAGAAAACCCATTGCTTTTTCTACTGCTTCATCGGGCGATTTTGGAGGTTTGCAAGCCTTAACGCATTTGCAATTTATATTTTGGAAAGTTCGTGCTTGGACCTTTACAGCCAATTTTCCTGTTTCGAAAGTGCAAGATAAATTTGATGATTATGGCGTCCCAACTAACAAGCAAGAAACCGATGAATTTGCAGAAAAATTTATCATAGAATTTTTTCAATGTATTGAGGCAAGCCAAAATAGCCACTAAAAAATCGTTTTCGATAGAAAACACCAAATAGTAAAAAGGCTATTCAATATGTTACCAATAAAAAATAAAATTCAAACATATTAAATAATGGATTTAATATCGCAAATAATTTGGCTTTTTGTTCTTGCAATTCCAATTGCTTGCATCGCTTGGACGATTACCCACGAAGAAATTTTCAAAGAACCAAGAGATTTTTGTATTCGAAAAAGTCAGAATTCTAAAACATTATTGCAACGAAAAATGTTCTATTTGTTTACTTGCGAATATTGTTTTAGTCATTATATAACCTTGTTTTTTATCTTTTTTTCGGATTATAAATTACTTATTAATGATTGGCTTGGATATGTAATTGCTTTGTTTTCATTAGTCTGGATTGCTAATGTTTACATGAGTGTTTTCGCATATATTCGTCAAGACATTAAAAAAGAAAAATGTGAAATTGAAGAAATTCAAAGTAACACTAACAAATAAAATTATGAAAAACATTCTAAAAATACTATTGATTGCTTTGGTTTTAATCAGTTGCAAAAAAGAAAATAAAATTATTGCTACAAATATTAAAACCCAAAATTATACTGATATTTTTCTTGATGAATCGGCAATAAATTCTTTTTTCAAAAACAATCCAGAAAGAGAAAATGTAATAAAAGAAGTCAATTTATTTTACATGAATCGAAACTATCAATTCGCTTGGTTCAACAAAAACGGAATGACGCAAGCGGTGCCTAATTTTCAAAATCAATTGCAAAATTACAGTAATGATTTCGATGATAAAACATTTAAAAACAAACAACTGGATACGTTAATCACCATGATAAAAACCAATCCAGATAAAAAAGAAATCGATAAAAATCAACGTGAAAAATTAGAATTGATACTGACAACCACTTTTTTTAAATATTCCGAAAAAGCATTCGCAGGCATAAGTAAAAATTCCAGAAAACTAGATTGGTTTATTCCACGTGCCAAGAAAAATTTTCAGGTTATGTTGGATTCTTTGGTTCTAAAAGACGAAAACGATAAAACCTATGAGCCCGTAAATTTATATTATTCGAAACTCAAAGAAAAACTTAGTTTGTATCGAGATATTCAAAAAAAAGGAGGTTTTCCTGTAATTAAATCTAATCAAGAATTTCTAACTAAAACCGAGATCGATTCGACCATTCTTCAAGTAAAAAAACGTCTAGTTTTAACCGGCGATTTAAAAATAAATGACAATAATGTAATTTATACAATGCCTTTGGTAAAAGCAATTTCTAATTTTCAGCAAAGAGTTGGTTTGCCAGAAAACGGAGAATTAAACTTTAAGACCATTGCAGAAATGAACAAAACTGTCGATTTTCGCATCAAGCAAATGTTGGTCAATTTAGAACGTTTGCGTTGGGTGCCTGTTGAAATCGAAAATGATTATTTGTTGGTCAATATTCCAGAATATAAACTGCATGTTTTTGAAAACAAAAAACTAATTTGGGAAACCAATGTTGTTGTTGGTAAAGCGGCGAAGCAAACCAGTATTTTTAGAGGAAATATTTCTAAAATCATTCTAAATCCCTTTTGGAATGTTCCGACAAGTATCGCTAATAAAGAGATTTTACCACAATTGAAGAGAAATCGAAATTATCTTTCAAGAAATAATATGGAAGTTGTATTAGGAGGAAAAGTCGTCGATACCAGAACTATAAATTGGAATAAATATTCTAAAATTCCGTTCGAAATTCGCCAGAAACCCGGAAACGATAATTCTTTAGGCAAAATGAAGTTTCTTTTCCCGAATAGTTTCAGTATTTATTTGCATGATACGCCCAGTAAAGAATTGTTCGATCGTAATAAACGAGATTTCAGTCATGGTTGCATTCGGGTCAAAAATCCTAAAAAATTAGCCTTGTATCTACTTCGAAACGACAATATTTGGAATGAAGAAAATGTAGATAAAGTGCTAAAAACGAACATAAGTACAGAAATTGCTATTAAACCAACAATTCCAGTTTATATTACCTATTTCACGGCTTGGGTTGACATCAATGGAAATTTAAATTTTAGAAATGACATTTATAATCTTGATGATGAATTGGCAAAAGAAATTTTTGAAGAACAATAATAAAATATAGAAATTATGAAAATAGTTGTAGCAACAGATTTTTCGGATAATTCCAAAAAAGGAATTTTATTTGCGATTCAATTGGCAAAACAATCCAATTGTGAACTCGTTTTTTATAACGTGGTACAAATTTACCAACCAACAATTTGGGACACAAGTTATTATAACGTTTACGAAGTTGATGAGTTGCAGCGCAATCAAGAATTTTTAGATAATTTTATTGGAGGTATTTATTTAGATAATTCGATAGAGAATCAAAAATATGAGTGCATTTGTGAAATTGGCGTCAGTGCAGGAAATGAAATTATAGAATTTGCAAATAAACAACGAGCAGATTTTATTTGCGTAGGCACAGTTGGTGCAGGAAAATTAATCCAAATTTTCGGAACAACAGCATCAGAATTGGTTGCTTTTTCGCCAATTCCAACATTCATAATTCCAGTGAATTATGAAGTTAAACCTATTACAAATTTATTTTTCGCATCCGATTTTGTCAATTTCGAAGAAGAATTCAACAATATTCGAGCATTTTCGAATTTAATTAATTCTAAAATAGATATTTTTCATTTTGATTATCAAAAAGTTTTAGATTCAAACGAAAATAAATTTGATAAAATTAGTAGTCGTCACAAATCTGATAAAGTTAATTTTCATCTAAGAAATTTAGATTCTGGAAAACCGCTTTTACGACAACTCGAAACCGAAATTAAACACGAAAATCCTTCGCTAGTTGTTGTTTTTACAAAGCAAAATCGTAATTGGTTCGAAAGATTATTTCTATCGAGTTTATCCGACGAATTAGCATTTGATACCAAAACACCGATGTTGGTTTTTAAAAAACATGAAAAAGTAATGTAATATTTTATGCAATATTTAGTTTCATATAAAACCTGCTTCCTAATCCAAGTTCGCTTTTAACGCCAATTGTTCCTCCTTGCGCTTCAATAAATTCTTTAGAAATTGCAAGTCCAAGACCAGTTCCTGACTTATTACTTCCTGGAATTTGAAAATATTTATCGAATATTTTGGTTTGGTAGCGGTCGTCGATCCCTTTTCCGGTATCAATTACCTGAAAAAATAGTTGTTGGTCTTCTTTTTTTAGGCTTATAATTATTTTGCTGTTTTCAGAAGAATATTCGATTGCATTTGTCAAAAAATTAATTAAAACCCAAGTTGTTTTTTCGGAATCCGATTTTATATATGGTAAATTTTCTTCTAGTTCACAAACTAACGAAATATTTTTTTGTTCAGATTGTACTTTTACGGCGTCAATTGCAAATTTCACAATATCATGTGGATTGCATTTTTCAATTTTCAAATTAATATTTCCAGATTCTAATTGCGATAATTCTAACAATTCACCCGTAATTTTCAATAATCGTTGGCTATCTTCTTTTATGCCATTAATCAGTGTTTTTTGTTCTGTATTGATTACTCCAGTTTCAGGTTTTTCAAGCAGTAGCAAACTCATTTTAATGGCTGCGATTGGCGTTTTTAATTCATGAGAAACCGTGGCAATAAAATTTGTTTTGGCATAATCTAATTCCTTGAAAATGGTAATATTTCTAAGAATAATTACGTTTCCAATATCAATTGGTTGCAGTTCGCCAGTAGGTGTAACTGTTATTTTAATGTTTTCTTTTTCGAAATAACTTTCTTTTCCATCGGCAAAAATTTTCATCACATTTTCATTAATTTCAATTTCTTTAACAAGCAAAGATTTCATTAAATCATTTTTTTCTGCAATTTTAGATGCTAAATTACCAATCATTTCATCAGATTTTAAACCTAGAATTTTAAGTGCTTCATTATTCACGAAAAGAATTTTTTCATCAATATCCAATCCAATTATTGGATCGTGCATATTATTAATCAAAGTTTCTAATCTTTTTTTCTCGAAAGATAATTTGTATACATTACTATTGTTGTATTCTTGTAATTTTTCGGCCATGGTATTGAATGATTTTGCCAAATCGCCAAATTCATTATGATTATCAAAATGAACTCTTTGTGAGTAATTTTTATTAGCAATTTCTTGAATACTTAAAGTGAGTTCTTTCAAAGGATTTGCAATATTGTTGGGAAGGTTTACCAATAAATTAAAAGCTATCAAAAAACAAAATGTACCTAAGATAGCTATCCAAAAATAAGATGTTTTTGCCGTGTTAATTGCAATATCACTTTTCAGATTTATGGCATTCATGTTAAGATTTATAATTTTTAAAATCTCTTGTCGAATTTGTTTTTTAATTTTTTCGTCAGATTGGTTTAATTTCAAATTTCCAAAACCAATTTTCACATTATTAGTGATTTTATCTTCTCCGACCTCGGTAATATTTTTTAATTGTTTATTGAGATTTGTTTCAAATAAATTTAATTTATTGTTTAATTTATTGTTAGTATCATCCATCGAAACCAACATTTTTTGAGAATATTCAATCGATTTGTAATTAGCTTGCAAAATATTTTCGGTATCTTTTTTAATTCTTAAAATATACAAAGAACTCACAATCGATAGAATTATTATCAATAAAAACAACAATCCAACACTTAAATTTAATTTGGTTTTAATTTTCATAATATTTTTTTTTAAGATAAAATAACTAAATCAACATTCGATTCTGATAATTTGTTTAACAATCGTCTAAAAATTGTAGTTGCCATAATAACTTTAAATAAATTAAAATGCGGTTTGCCAATACACACAGTGGTAATGTTTTTTTCTTCGACTACTTTCAACAAGGCTTCCGTAATGTCTTTATTTTTAAGTTTGATAACTTCGGCTCCCAATTGAGTAGCTAGTTTAAAATTATTTATCAAATATCGTTGTTTGTCCAAAGCAATTTTATTTGGACTTTCGTTGGGCGTTTCAACATAAATGACAAACCATTTGCTGTGATAATAAGTAGCTAATCGCGCGGTTTTCCGAATTACAATTTTGGCAGTTTTATCGTTAGTGCTAATGCACGCCAATAATTTTTCGTGTTTCAAAGCCACGTTTTTCGGAACTTCATTTTCGACTTTTCGTACCACTTGACTTGCCACTTCTCGCAAAGCCAACTCTCGCAATTGCAATATTTGATCCGATTTAAAAAAGTTAGTCAATGCAGTTTGAATTTTATCGGGCGTATAAATTTTTCCTTCTTTTAACCTCGAAATTAAATCTTCCGAAGTCAAATCGATATTTACCACCTCATCTGCCAATCGCAACACATTATCCGGAATTCGTTCTTGAACATCAACTCCAGTTATTTGTTTCACATCTTCGTTCAAACTTTCAATATGTTGAATATTCACTGCCGAAATAACATTGATTCCCGCCTCTAAAATTTCTAAAACATCTTGCCAACGTTTTTCGTTTTTGCTGCCTTCAATATTCGAATGTGCCAATTCATCAACAATTACAACCTCTGGACGTAAATTTATAATGGCTTGCAAATCCATTTCTTCCAGATTTTTCCCTTTATAGAAAATCGATCTTCTGGGAATTATTGGCAAACCTGCAATCAATTCTTGAGTTTCAACCCGATTATGAGTTTCTACATATCCAATTTTTACGTCAATTCCGTTTTTTAAAAGCGTGTGTGCTTCTTGTAGCATACGAAAAGTTTTGCCGACACCTGCACTCATACCAATGTAAACTTTAAATTTGCCACGACGCGATTTCTGAATTAAATCCAGAAAATGTTGTGCGTTATTTTGATTTTCTTGTTCCATTAAATTGGGAGTTACTGAGCAATCTTTTTGTTTTTACTACAGAATAAAAAAATTTACACAGATTTTAAAATCCTTTTAATCCTTTTAATCTGTGGAAAACAAATTAGAACGAAATCGCTAATGAAGTAGTCAAAAAAGTATTTGTGGCGGTTGGGTTTCCATTTTTCAAAAACACATCGTCTTTGCTGGATAAATTTCTCGCTTCAATTCTAAATAGAACATTATCAGCAACCAAATAATCAAAATTGGCAGAAAATCCGTAGGTTTTAAATCCGTTTGGTGTTCCTGATGCGATAATTACGCCTTTTTCATCATCATAATATTCGCCACGTGCAGCCAATTGAATTTTAGCGGTTGGTTTGTATTGCAAAATCACCACGGGAGAAAACCAAGTGTCGTATTTTTGGCTTTTGTTTGCCGATTGTTGTGAACCAATGTCAAAACCTGTGGTTACGGTTGTTTTGTCTGAAAATTTAAATTGTCCATAAAAGTTATTAAAATACCTCCATTTTCTATCAAAATCTGGTTGTTCATTTCCTGCATAAGTGCTCCAGTTTAAAGTTGTTTTAGCACTTGGTTTATAAGTAATTTGTGTTCCAAAAGCAGGTGTTTGGTTGCCATCAATTTTTTTGATACGTTGCCATCCGTTTAAATACATTGCAGCCAAATACCATTTTTCGGAGGGTGAGGTGTAGCCAATTTTGGCACCTGTTTCATAATAGGGCGTGTTATCTGCGAGTATACTTCTCGTTAAATTGGGACAATCTTTTCCAATCGCACTTTCAAATCCAATGTGCGAAGGCATAATTCCTGCATCAATCCATAGATTGTATTTAGATGAAATTTTCACACCAACATTGGCCTCAAAAACATTTTTTAACAGAGCTTGTTCAGATGCCAAGTTATATTCAGGATAAGTGCCTGCCATAATTGCCAAATTTCCACGCACATTATCTTTTGCATAATTCACTTTTGCCAATCCTAAATTCAAATTTAATTCGTTGTGCTTGTTGTGACTATACACAAATCCTGGGCGCACGTGATTATCTGGATTTCCAAAATCATAACTGTAATACGTTTCAATATATCCCGAAAACGTCAACGGACTTTTCTCTTTTGCTACTTCTTGAGCGTTAACAGTTGTAAATCCAAATGCTACAAGAGCAGTAAATACTATTTTTTTCATTTTATTTGTCATTGCGAGGATTGAAGCAATCTCATCCTCTTTTTAATTAATTTTTT
>JAYWEG010000246.1:0-3249 GCA_043779445.1 Bacteroidota bacterium | reverse complement strand
AAATGAAAATTTGCATTTTCGAGAAAAATTAAAATTGATTTTGGATTAGTTTTTAAATTCATTATCTCACTTTCAGATTGTCAAATTCTCTGAATTAATCTATCTTTGTGCCTTCAAAAAATCGATTGTCTAAAAATCTAGTAATCGAAAAATCTAATAATCCAAAAAATGATTACAGTTAACGATATTTCCGTTCAATTTGGCGGCACCACACTTTTTGCAGATGTTTCTTTTGCTATCAACGAAAATGACAAAATTGCTTTGATGGGCAAAAACGGTGCTGGAAAATCGACTTTATTGAAAATAATTTCGGGTCAAGCCAAACCATCAACGGGCAATGTTTCGGCACCAAAAGATGCTGTAGTTGCCTATTTGCCTCAGCATTTGTTAACTACTGATGGCGCAACGGTTATGGAAGAAACTTCGAAAGCATTTGGTGAAATTTTTTCGATGAAAAAAGAAATCGACGAAATCAATGAGCAATTAACCGTTCGTACTGATTATGAAAGTGACGATTACATGAAATTAATAGAAAGAGTTTCTGATTTATCTGAGAAATTCTATGCTATCGAAGAAATCAATTACGAAGCCGAAGTTGAGAAAATTTTGACTGGTTTAGGTTTCCTTCGTGAAGATTTTGACCGTCAAACTTCGGAATTTTCTGGTGGTTGGAGAATGCGAATTGAATTAGCAAAAATCTTGTTGCAAAAGCCAGATTTAATTCTTCTTGATGAGCCAACAAATCACATGGATATTGAAAGTATTCAATGGTTAGAGGATTTTTTAATCAATTCTGCCAAAGCGGTTGTAGTAATTTCGCACGATAAAACTTTTGTAGATAACATCACTAACCGAACTATTGAGGTTACCATGGGTCGTATCTATGACTACAAAGCTAAATATACACATTACCTCGAACTTCGAAAAGACCGACGTATGCATCAACAAAAAGCGTATGATGAACAACAACGAATGATTGCCGATAACAGAACTTTTATTGACCGTTTCAAAGGTACTTTTTCGAAAACCGATGCAGTACAATCGAGAGTAAAAATGCTCGAAAAATTAGTTATTGTTCAGGTTGACGAAGTAGATACTTCTGCATTGAAACTAAAATTCCCACCAGCAATTCGCTCCGGACAATACCCAGTGATTGTAAAAGATTTGCATAAATCGTATGGCGATAAAGTCATTTTCAAAGATGCTAATATTGTTATTGAACGTGGCGAGAAAGTAGCGTTTGTTGGAAAAAATGGAGAAGGGAAATCGACGATGATCAAAGCTATTATGAAACAAATCGAAATCAATTCGGGTTCGGTAGAAGTGGGTCATAATGCAATGATTGGTTATTTTGCACAAAATCAAGCTTCGTTGTTAGATGAAAATGCTACAATTTTTGAGACCATTGATGATATTGCCGTTGGAGATGTTCGAACTAAAATCAAAGATATTTTGGGAGCATTTATGTTTCATGGCGATGATGTAACCAAAAAAGTAAAAGTACTTTCGGGTGGCGAAAAAACTCGTTTGGCTATGATAAAATTGCTATTGGAACCAGTAAATTTTTTGATTCTCGACGAGCCATCAAACCATTTAGATATGAAAACCAAAGACATTATCAAAGATGCACTTCGAGATTTTGATGGAACATTAATATTAGTTTCTCATGATAGAGATTTTCTTGACGGATTAGCGCATAAAGTTTACGAATTCACCAACAAGCGAGTTGTAGAACATTTCGAAGATATTTCGGGTTTCTTAGCGAATAAAAAGGTCGAAAATATGCGCGAATTTGAGAAGTAGGTTTTAATATAATTAAATTTGAAATGTTTTAGAATGGCGAATCGATTTTTATTCCTGCCAAAAAAACATTGTATTTATAATCGAATTTTTGAATGCTTTCCTGCTTATTTTCCAAATTATACAATGTAAATAAAGTTATATTTTTATTGATTCTAAAATTGATTAATGCTCCAACTCTTGAAGTTGTTAAATCTGAAGAATTATTTACCAAATAGCCATTCTCTTCGTTTATGTTGCTTTTTTGATTCTTGAAATAACTCAATTTTATGGTTGCAAACTTCAAAGGTTCAAAATATAAATAGGTGGAAACAGAATTGTTAACAGTTGCATAATTATCGTTTGAATGAACGTAATCGGTAAGTCCAAGAATAAGTTTGCTGTTTCCAAAAACCGAATAGGAAATTGTTCCAAAATGATTGTTTTGACGAATACTGGCAATATTAGATAATGAGGTTCCAAAAGAAAAATCAAATTTTTTGACACTTTTTTTAATCGAAATAGAACCTACAAAATAGCTGTTATTTGATTTAATTTTCGGTAAAATTGTTGTTGGACTTTCGAATGTAACTTGCAAAAAATGCAATGATGGGCTTATTGTCCAATTGTTTTTTAGTGGAATTGCTCCTTGAATATAATATTGATTTTGGGTTAATTTCCCTAAGTAAGTGTCTTGATTAAAAGTATTAATCAAATGCAATAAGGAAAAATTGTTTTTTACAAAATGTTTCAAACCTAATTCAAAAAAAGATGCAGATTTAAGATAATTAGGATTTTTACTATCAGAATAAGGTTCATTTGCAACTTTTGTTCCAGCATTAGCAGTTATAAAATCTATTGCAGAAGAATTGGACAATCCAATTTTTTTTAACAATCCTGATGAAAATGTTTTGCTAAGTTTTCTTGCCTCTTCATTTCTCCCATTCAAAAAATAGCAATAGTAAAGATACTCGTTAGACAATTCATCGTTGGAATTGAATTCAAGTGCTTTTAAGAAATGTTGTGTTGCATCGGAATAATTTTGTTTTTCGTAATAGGCAATCCCTAGTCTAAGTCGCAAATAATAATAATCATTTTTTTCTTTTAAAGCATTGTTTCCAACCTCAATTAAATCGTCCCATTTTTTGTTTGTAAAAAGTTCGAGCGTTTTTAATTCAATTTCATTTGTATCTTTTATTTCTTGACTAAAAGAATCGAAACAACATAAAATAACAAAAATGAAATACAAAACAACTTTAGGAAAACTAGAAATTCTCATAAATAATGAAATAAAATTTGATAATATTGGATTAAAATAAAGCTATAAACTTTATTTTATCAATCCCAAACCTTCCAAAGCAGATGCGTCATTTGGGCTATACAACAAGACTTTATTAAACAAAACAGAAGCATTATTTTTGTTTCCTAAAAAGTAATTTGTCCAAGCACTCATTAATAAATTGTTGTAAC
>JAYWEG010000245.1:0-3255 GCA_043779445.1 Bacteroidota bacterium | reverse complement strand
CAAGCCTTATTTAAAAGATTTGGATTTTAAAAAAACAAACAAAAAACAACCTTTAGTTACGAAATTGTAACATTTAATTTTGCAATGTCAATATCTGCTTGCAGATGTGCAGCATTAGCGCGTCCGCTTGGGTCTTGATTTTCTTGCCATTTTGGAATCCATTTTCTAACTGTTTGTGCCGCAGAAATTTGTGGATAATATGTATTGAAAATTGTTCTATAAAAATAGGCTTCTTTTGTTGTTGGAGTATTGTATGGAAACTCTTGTTGAGCATTTTCTAATTGTGTATCAGAAATTTTTGACGAACAATATTCAATTAACTCATCTATCCAGTTGTATCCGACTCCATCGGAAAATTGTTCCTTTTGGCGCCATAAAACTTCCTCAGGCAAATATGGATTATCTGGTGTGTCGAAAGCTTTTCGAAGAATATATTTTTCTTTTCCGTCGTAGGTTTTTGGCATTTTTTCTTCTGCTTTTATAAGCATTGCAGTATCTAAAAATGCTTTGTCTAAAAATGGTACTCTTGCTTCTAGTCCATGTGCCATTGTTGACTTATCAGCTCGAAGTAAATCTGCGGTGAATAATTTTTGAACTCTTTCAATGGTTTCTTTCTGAAAATCTTCGACTGTTGGTGCATTTCTGAAATATAAATAACCTCCAAAAATTTCATCGGCTCCTTCACCAGAAAGAACTACTTTTATTCCTAAATCAGTAATGGCTTTTGACAAAAAGTACATAGGAGTACTGGCACGAATTGATGTTACATCATAGGTTTCGAGGTGCCAGATCAGTTTGTCAAGAATTTCAATTCCTTGCTCTATTGTAAAATGAACTTCGTGATGTTCTGTTCCTAAAAATTCAGCGACTTTTCTTGCGGCTTTTGCATCTGGAGCATTTGCATCTAATCCAATTGAGAAAGAATGTAACTTTTTACCAGATTCCTTCAATAATCTTGAGGCAATTGAGGAAGTCAACGACGAATCTAGTCCGCCAGAAAGCAATACTCCAATGGGTACATCGCTCATCAAACGCTTGCGAGTTGCTTCGGTCAATGATTCTCTAATCGCAACTAAATCAAGTTCCTGAGTTGCTTTTTGATAATCCTCATATTGTGGTTTGTAATATTTTACAAAACCTGTTGATGCAGTGTAATAATGTCCTGGAGGGAAAGTCGAAAATGTTTTGCACTGGTCTGCAATGGGTTTCATTTCCGATGCAAAATACATTCTTCCTCGTTCATCAAGACCATAGTATAATGGTTTTACACCCATTGGGTCGCGTCCAGCAATGTAATCATCACCATCAACAACAACAAATGCCCAGTCTCCATCGAGCAAATGACAAAAATCATAGCCAAATTCTTCGAATAAATGTACAATAACTTCAGAATCTGATTTGGTTTTGAACGTGTGATGTTTTAGAATTCCGTCTCTTAATTGTTGGTGATTATAGATTTCACCATTATGAACCATGTAGGCCGTTTTTGTGCCTTTTATTGGTTGTTTACCCGAATGTAAATCGATAATTGAAAGACGTTCATGGCTCAAAATATGACCATTTTCTGTTACATGTAAATCGCTTTCGTCTGGTCCACGATGTGACATTCTTTTAGAAAGTGTTTTTACTAATTCTTGATCTTTTCCTTTGCCAATAATTGCTAAAATTCCGCACATAAAATTCTGTTTTTGTTTTTATTGGTACGAAATACAGGAATTTGTTTAAATGTAAAAAGTAAAAATCTATTTTTAGTTATAATTTATAACTAAAAATAGATTTTTTGTTTAATTATGTAATTAAAATAAGATTATTCGATTTTCTCAATTTTGTATTTTGTTCCATTTATTTCAAACTCAAAACCAACTTCGTTTCCTAAAAGTTTATTTCCTAATGGAGATTGTGGCGAAACGGCAATAATCGTTTTATTGTCAATGACAATTTTTGGCAAAGCTGTTGACATAAAAAGTAACAATCCATTGGTTTGGATTAAACTTCCAATAGCTATTTTCTTAAAATTTTGGTTCAAATCAATTTTATCTAAAATGGCTTTTTGAAGAAGAATTTCGGATAATTTTTTGTTAAGTTTTTCTTGTTCTATATGCATCATCGACAATGCAGTTTCGTGTTTGTCCCCAGCAGAACCTTTAGCATCATTTTTCGAATCTTCGGTTAATGCCGAAATCATATCCTGAAAAACATCGACTCTATCGTTTATAATTTCTTGAAATTGTTGAAGGATTTTTTGTTTGAAAAGCATTTTTTTTCGCAAAGATCAGAAGTTAAACCTTAAAAATCAAATTTATAATTAGCACCAATTAATACTTGAAATCCTTGAACAGGAAAATTCAACCATTTTTGATATTGCTGATTGGCAATATTATTCAATTTCAAAAAAGTAGTTAATCGATTGCTGTAATTGAATCCAACATGTGCATTCACATCAAAATAACTTGGTAAGGTTTTAATTTCATTATTTGAAGAAAGTAATGGAATATTTAAATTAATTTGCTGGTCTTTTCGTTCCCCAACAAAAAAGAAATTTGTTCCTGCGTACCATTTTTTAGAAATTATAAAATCCAAATTTGCGCCCATTTTTATGGATGGTAAATTCCAAGGTTTTTCTTGAATTGAAGTCGAATAACTATTGAAAGTTCCATTGATTCCGAAACTTACATTTTTAGAAAAATCGGCTTTTAATTCTCCAAAGAAACTCAATGTTTTTAAATCTTCTGATACGACATCAAACGAATTTCCGTTAGCATAACCATCTAAATTTAAGTTTAAAAGCGAATAATTATTGGCTTTGTAAAGTAATTTATTTTTTTCTGTTTTATAAGAACCTTTAATATTGTAGCTCATATTATTCGCCAATTTTCCTCGCAATCCAGCAAAAATATCATATTGTTTATCTGTTGGTGAAACAAAAAAGGTTGGCGAAACAAAAGGGTTTACTTTTACTAAATCATGATATGAATTTTGATCTAAACCGCCTTCTGCTCCAGCATAAAAAACCATTAAATCGCCAACAACTTTGTAAGAAGCATTGACTTGTGGATACACAAAAAATTTGCCTTTGTTGTTTATATTATTTGAACTGTAAAACAAATTCACTCCTAAACTAATGGATAAATTATCTTGGTTTAGCACATAATTCGGGTTGATTCCCAAGTTTACATAACCATATTTCAAAGGCTCAATATTTGTTTTGAAATAATTATTTTTGAATTCCCCACCTACATAATCAACCAGAATATT
>JAYWEG010000244.1:0-8044 GCA_043779445.1 Bacteroidota bacterium | reverse complement strand
AACAGTATTATTCCAATCAAAATTTGTATGAGTTAAAAGAAAAACGAACCCCAAAATCAATCCTCCAATTGCAGTTCCAGCATAATAAACAGCAACCCCAATAATTGCGTACAACCATTTGTTTTCTTGATGGTCTTCGGCAAGTTTATAAAAATATTTGCCAATAAAATAAAATAATAAAAATCCTAACATACTATTCTTTCCTCCATTTTTTAGATTCTTCGAAGATATGTTCTAATATTTTTGCTTCTTTTTCGTCGAATTCGACATTTCGTCTTGCCATGACTAATCGAGCGGTTTCAAATGCCTTTTTAGTCAAATAGGTCGTAAATCCGGTGGCTCCGCCCCAAGAAAAACTTGGAATAAAGTTTCTTGGAAATCCAGATCCAAAAATATTTGCAGAAACTCCAACAACGGTTCCTGTATTAAACATGGTATTTATACCACTTTTGCTATGATCACCCATCATTAAACCACAAAATTGAAGACCAGTTTTAGCAAAATTCTCTGTTTCATAATTCCATAATTTAACTTCTTCGTAGTTGTTTTTTAGATTCGAATTATTTGTGTCTGCACCAATATTACACCATTCACCTAAAACGGAATTACCTAAAAAACCATCATGTCCTTTGCTAGAATACCCAAATAAAACCGAGTTATTAACTTCGCCTCCAATCGTAGAATGAGGACCAACAGTTGTTGCTCCATAAACTTTTGCTCCCATTTTTACTTTTCCGAATTCACATAAAGCAAAAGGTCCTCGAATTAAAGCGCCTTCCATGATTTCAGAATTCTTACCAATGTATATTGGTCCGGAAGACGCATTGAGTGTCACAAATTCTAGTTTTGCGCCGACCTCAATAAAAATATTTTCGGGAGCCATGGCGTTAACGCTTTTTGGAATAGGTTGCGAAATTCTTTCTTCGGTCAACAGATCGAAATCTTCACGAATCGCAGCATCATTTTTCGAAAAAATATCCCAAGTGTTTTCAAGAGTTAAGCAATCTTGATCGAATTCAATAATTTCATAATTGTCAAAATCAACTTCATCTTGATTTTCAGTAGTAAAAAAAGCAATAACCTCATCTCCTTTGAAAATAGCTTGGTTGTTTTCGAGATTTGAAACCATTTCTGACAAAACAGCATTAGGTAAAAACGAAGCGTTGATCATCACATTTTCTTCCATTTCAACCATCGGAAATTTTTCTGATAGATATTCTTCCGTAACTGTTGTAGTAGTAGAGCCCAAATAAGTTTCCCATTTTTCGCGAATAGTTAAAATTCCTATGCGAATGTCAGCAACAGGTCGCGTAAATGTAAAAGGTAAAAGCGCATTTCGAACTGTTCCGTCAAAAAGTATGTAGTTCATTTTTTAGGTTTCAAAGTTTTAGATTTCAAAGTTACAAAGATTTCATTTGTGTTCATAAAAAAACCACGCAAATTGCGTGGTTTCAAATATAGATTTAAACTATAAATATTATTTAGCGTGTTTAGCATATTTTGTTTTGAACTTGTCTATACGACCAGCAGTATCAAGAACTTTAGATTTACCTGTGTAAAAAGGATGAGAAGTTCTAGAAATCTCCATTTTTACAACAGGATATTCAACACCTTCGTGTATAATTGTTTCTCTGGTTTCTGCTGTAGATTTAGTAATAAAAACCTCCTCGTTCGACATGTCTTTGAACGCTACTAATCTGTAATTTTCTGGGTGAATTCCTTGTTTCATGGTAAATTTTATTTTTCTGTGATAATTATAATTTGTTTTGATGCTTTTATTTTTCAAAAAGGTATTAACTCGTTATAATTTTTTATTTATTATTTTGAGTTTGCAAATTTACAATTATTTTTTAATATTCAACTATTTGATTGCTTTTTTCTTTAATAAATTTTATAGTTCAATACTACGAGAATTACTATATTTGTAGATTAATAAAAAAAGAAATTTAAAATGAACGAAATAGTTAAGAAAAACGGAATCACTTTTGGAATCATTATTGGATTATTTTCAATACTTGCGACAACTTTAAAATACGTAATTGACGTAAATTTATTTATAAGTTCGTGGCTTGGTTTTGTTGAAATAGGTGTTTATTTAATTATTGCAATGATACTTTTATCAAAAACTAAAAAACAACTTGGCGGAATTTTTAGTTTCAAAGATGCATTTACTACTTTTTTCATCATGGCATTAGTTGGAATTGTGTTGACAACGATTTTTAATATTATTTTATTTAACTTTATTGATCCTTCATTAAAAGAAACAATAAAAGAATTGTCAATGAAATTAATGAAGAAAACATTCGAAAAAATTGGTTCTTCAGCAATGGGGAAAGATATTTTGATGGAACTTGCTAAAACAGATCAATTTTCAATTTCCTCACTTTTAAAAGGAATGCTTACAAATTTGGTGGTTTCAGCAATTTTCGGTTTAATTTTCGCTGCATTTTTCAAAACATCAAATAGACAAGAAATTTAATGCAAATTTCAATTATCATTCCTTTATTAAACGAACAAGAATCGTTGTCCGAGTTGCATTCATGGATTGTAAAAGTCATGAATGAAAATAGTTATTCGTACGAAGTGATTTTTATTGATGATGGGAGTACAGATGGATCTTGGCAAATAATCGAGCAATTATCGAAAGAAAATCAATTCGCAAAAGGATTGCGATTTCAAAGAAATTTTGGAAAATCTCAGGCTTTGCATGCAGGTTTTGCTAAAGCACAAGGTGATGTTATCATTACTATGGATGCAGATTTGCAAGATTCTCCAGACGAAATCCCTGTTTTATATGCTATGATTGTCAACGAAAATTTCGATTTGGTGTCGGGTTGGAAAAAGAAACGATATGATTCTATTGTAACAAAAAATCTACCTTCAAAATTGTTTAATTGGGCAGCCCGAAAAACATCCGGAGTTGAATTGAATGATTTTAACTGTGGTCTAAAAGCCTATAAAAATATTGTCATCAAGAACGTTGAGGTTTCTGGCGAAATGCATCGATACATTCCTGTTTTGGCAAAAAATGCTGGTTTCTCGAAAATTGGAGAAAAAGTAGTGATTCACCAAGCAAGAAAATATGGTGAAACCAAGTTCGGGATGAACCGATTTATCAATGGTTTTTTGGATTTAATTACGATTTGGTTCTTGTCCAGATATGGAAAACGTCCCATGCATCTTTTTGGAGCCATTGGAGTTTTGATGTTTATCATTGGATTTATTTCGGCAGGATATATTGGAATTTCAAAATTAATTCGATTATTTTTATTGCATCAAGAAACTATTTTAGTAACTGAAAATCCTTGGTTTTATATTGCATTAGCTACAATGATTATTGGAACTCAAATGTTTTTAGCAGGTTTTCTAGGCGAAATTATTTTGAGAACAAAAAACAATGAAGAACGATATAAGATTTCTTCTGAAATCAATTTATAACACTACAAAATGAATATAGAACCCAATATTTTAAACGCAATAAACGAATGGCTCACACCAACATTTGACCAAGAAACGCAAGAAGAAGTCAAAAAACTAATGACTTCGTCGCAAGTAAATTTGAAGGAGAGTTTTTATAAAAATCTTGAATTTGGAACTGGTGGCATGCGAGGAATTATGGGCGTTGGAACTAATAGAATCAATAAATATACGCTTGGGAAAAATACCCAAGGGATTGCCAATTATATGCACAAGGTTTTTCCGAATCGTGATTTGAAAGTCGCCATTGCTTATGATTGTCGCCACAATAGTAACACTTTGGCAAAAACTGTTGCCGATGTTTTTTCTGCTAATGGCATTCAGGTTTATTTATTTTCGGATATGCGACCAACTCCAGAGTTAAGTTTTGCATTGAAATATTTGAAATGTCAAGCCGGAATTGTCTTGACAGCAAGTCATAATCCACCAGAATATAATGGTTACAAAGTATATTGGGAAGATGGTGGACAACTTGTTCCGCCAGAAGACAAAGCGATTATTCAAGTTATTGAAGATTTAAAATATGAAGAAATCAAGTTTACGCCAAACGAAAATTTGATACAATATATAGATACCGAAATTGACAAAGCTTTTATAAAATCTTCTATCGAAAATGCTAGTTTCAGTACTTCGCAAATTGCAAAAGACAATTTGAATATTGTTTTCACGTCTTTGCATGGAACTTCTATAAAATCGATTCCTTCAACTTTAGCTAATGCTGGTTACAAAAACGTAAATATTGTTCCAGAACAAGCCGAACCAAATGGCGATTTTCCGACCGTGAAATCTCCAAATCCCGAGGAGCCAGAAGCACTTAAAATGGCATTGGAATTAGCCGATAAACTAAATGCCGATATTGTCGTAGGAATTGATCCTGATTGTGACCGCTTGGGCGTTGCAGTTAGGGATAATAATGGAAAAATGATTTTGCTAAACGGAAATCAAACTATGATTTTGATGACGGCATTTTTACTGGAACAATGGAAAAAAGCGGGCAAAATAGATGGTAAACAATTTGTTGGATCGACCATAGTTTCGACACCAATGATGATGGAATTGTCAACTGCCTACAACGTAGAATGCAAAGTTGGTTTGACAGGTTTTAAATGGATTGCCAAGTTTATAAAAGATTATCCAAATCAAGAATTTATTGGTGGTGGCGAAGAAAGTTTTGGTTTTATGGTTGGTGATGCTGTTCGTGATAAAGACGCTGTTGCGGCAACATTATTGATTTGCGAAGTTGCGGCTCAAGCCAAAGCTAACGGAAGTTCGGTTTACAAAGAATTACATAAATTGTATGTAAAATATGGTTTTTACAAAGAACACCTTGTATCTTTAACCAAAAAAGGAATTGACGGGTTGGCAGCAATCAATCAAATGATGGTCGATATGCGTACTAATCCGTTGAAAGAAATTAATGGCGAACGAGTGGTTATGATGGAAGATTACAAATCATCGATTGCTTTAAATCTTTTCACGAAAGAACAAGAATTAATGAATATTCCAAAGTCTGATGTTTTGATATATTACACCGAAGATGGTTCAAAAATTGCAGCAAGACCAAGTGGAACCGAACCAAAAATTAAGTTTTATATTAGTGTAAATACCAAAATAGATTCACTTGATGAAATTCCAAAAACTGAAGTTTTTTTAGACCAAAAAATTAAGAATATACTAGAAGATTTGAAAATTATTTAATCTTCTAAAATAAAAGCAATTAATGAAAAAAATTATCGATAAAATATTTCCTTACGTAATTCCTTATAAGTCACATGTGTTTTGGAACGTATTTTACAACATACTTTACGCACTTTTCAGTACATTATCATTCATAACATTAATACCAATGATGAATGTTTTGTTTGATAAAGCCAAAAAAATCGAAGTCGAACCTGTTTATACCTCTATATTTCATTTACCAGCTTATTTGCAAGATTTGTTGTATTTCAAAATTAGTGAATTAACTAAAGATAATAGTTCACAAATGGCTTTATTGCTCGTTGTTAGTTTAGTAATAATCACTTTTTTATTGAAAAATATTTCAAATTATTTTGCTTCCTACCATATTATGCACTTGCGAAATGGTGTTTTGCGTGATTTACGAAAAACGATGTACGACAAGATTATAGAATTACCAATTTCATTCTATTCAGAAAAAAGAAAAGGTGATGTTATGGCTAGAATGTTAGGAGATATTGGAGAGGTTCAAAATTCATTTTTTTCGATTTTGGAACTTATTGTCAAAGAACCCATGACCATTATTTTTTCAATAATTGGAATGTTTATGATTAGTTTCAAGCTGACCTTATTTGTTTTTTTATTTATTCCACTTGCAGGATTAATAATTTCTAGAATAGGGAAAAATCTAAAATCAAAATCATTAGATGCACAAAACGAGAGTGGATTTCTTATTTCGATAGTAGAAGAAAGTTTATCTGGGCTGAAAGTAGTAAAAAGTTACAACGCCGAAAATAGTTTCAAAAATAGATTTGAAAATTCGATAAACCGATTATTAAAATTATCAAACAGTATTGGAAACAAAAACAATCTTGCTTCCCCATTGAGCGAATTTATGGGAATTATTACAATTGCTGTTTTGTTATGGTACGGAGGAAGTATGGTTTTGATAGAAAAGTCACTAGACGGAGCTGTTTTTTTAGCTTATATGGGATTAGCATATAATATCTTAACTCCAGCAAAATCAATTTCGAAAGCAACTTATGCTGTAAAAAGTGGAATTGCAGCAGCAGAACGAGTTTTTGAAATTCTGGAAGTCAAAAATGAAATAACATCTAAAGAAAATGCCGTTATAAAATCCACTTTTGATGATATTTTAGAAATAAAAAACATCAATTTTAGATACGAAGATGAAAATGTTTTAAAGGATTTTTCATTAAATGTCAAAAAGGGTCAAACCATTGCATTAGTTGGTCAATCGGGTTCTGGAAAGAGCACAATTGCCAATCTTTTGACACGATTTTATGATGTAAATGAAGGTCAAATTACTATTGACGGAATTGCCATTAAAGACATGAAACTTGATTCACTCCGTAGTTTAATGGGTTTGGTCACACAAGATTCTATTTTATTTAATGATTCAATCAAAAATAATATTCTTATAGGAAAAGAAGATGCAACCGATGAAGAAGTTATTGAAGCTTTGAAAATTGCAAATGCTTTTGAATTCGTAAACGATTTACCAAAAGGAATTTACACAAGTATTGGAGATGCAGGAAATAAACTTTCGGGTGGTCAAAAACAGCGTTTGTCTATTGCTCGTGCCGTTTTAAAAAATCCTCCAATTATGATTCTCGACGAAGCAACCTCTGCACTAGATACCGAAAGTGAAAAATTTGTTCAAGTGGCGCTTGAAAATATGATGCAAAATCGAACTTCAATAGTAATCGCACACCGATTATCGACCATTCAAAAAGCCGATTTGATTGTGGTTATGAAAAAAGGTAGAATTGTTGAACAAGGAAAACACGACGAATTAGTTGCATTAAATGGCACTTATAATAATTTGGTCACAATGCAAAGTTTTGAATAGAATGTTTAAAAAGTTTATTAGTTTAGAAAGTTTAGAAAGTTTAGAAAGTTTAGTTTTGATTCACTAATTTACAAATATTAATTTGCTAAATCTTCAAACCTAATAAACTATTCTAAACCATAATGAATTAAAATGTACCATAACAATCCAAACATAAAACTTCCAGATGATCCCAACACAATTGTTTGGAAATATTTGGATTTGTCAAAATTTTTGGATTTGTTGCTTTCACAGAAACTATTTATGTCTAGGTCGGATAAATTCGAGGATCAGTATGAAGGCACATTCAGCGAACCTACATTCGAAGAAATAAAAAAATTATCAAAAGACAATCCAGAATTTTTAGAATATTACAAAAATCATCGAGAAAAAGTGGTGGTTAGCAGTTGGCACATCAACGAATACGAAAGTTTTGCTATGTGGCAAATTTTTACTCAAAATAGCGAAGGTTTAGCCATTCAATCCACAATTCGAAGGCTACAAAATGCTTTGAAACCCGAAAAAAATTACAAACAATATATCGGTGAAGTCAATTATATTGATTACAAAAAAGAATATATTCCGTTTAATGATTTGTTCTTTCCATTTCTTTTTAAAAGAAAAAGTTTTCAATATGAACGAGAAGTACGTATTATTTCTGATACTTCGCCAGACAATATAAAAATAAATGATGGTTTAAAAATAGATGTGGATATAACTCAGTTAATAGAAAAAATTTATATACATCCAAAATCCGAAAATTGGTATAAAAATTTGGTAATTGAACTGGTTTCAAAGCTCAATTTTAAGATCGAAATCGAAAAATCTGATTTAGAAAGCGATATTTTAATTTGATTAATTTTAAAACTTTGATTATTGATAAATTATCAACTAATCATTTTTTTGGTTTAATAACTTTTTTATTTCTAAAATATTTTTTTCTATTTGAACTAATTTGATATATATTTCATTTTTATTAGCGACCATATCTTTTTTTAATATGATTGAATGTTCAGTTTCTAAAAATAATTCTGATTG
>JAYWEG010000243.1:0-8086 GCA_043779445.1 Bacteroidota bacterium | reverse complement strand
ATATAACGAAAAATTAACTTTCACCCCAATATTTGTCCAAGCTGTTGCAAAAGCAGTAGCGGATTTTCCAATGATAAATGTTTCGGTTGATGGCAAGAAAATTATTGTTCATAATGACATCAATATAGGAATGGCAACGGCACTTCCAAACGGAAATTTAATTGTTCCAGTAGTCAAAAACGCCAACGAAAAATTATTGTCAGAATTGGCTAAAGACGTTAATCATTTATCAGATTGTTCTAGAAATAATAAATTGAAACCAGAAGAAGTTCAAGGCAGTACATTTACAATTTCTAATGTTGGGACTTTCGGGAGTTTAATGGGAACACCAATTATCAATCAACCCGAAGTAGCGATTTTGGCCCTAGGAATAATCAAAAAACGTCCCGAAGTGATTACAACAAAAAAAGGTGACGAAATTGCTATTCGAAGTATGATGTATCTTTCACTTTCTTTTGACCATCGAGTAGTCGACGGATTTCTTGGAGGGTCTTTTTTACGAAAAATTGGCGATTATTTAGAACAATTTGAAACAAACATAGCTGTATAAAAACTAATTTCAAAAGAGTTTTTTTTAACTCATAACTCCTAACTCAAAATGTCTTACAATATCAAAATTACACCAATCGAAAAATCGAAAATTGATACCGTTGATATCAATAATATTATAATGGGGTTTTCATTTTCTGATCATATGTTTATTTGTGATTATCAAAATGGCGAATGGCAAAATCCACGAATTGAACCTTTAGCATTAATTCCAACGCATCCAGCAGCAATGGCTTTGCATTATGGTCAAGCCATTTTCGAAGGAATGAAAGCCACTTTAGGAAAAGATGGAACACCATTACTATTCCGTCCAGATGAAAATGCAAAACGATTGAATTTCAGTGCCGATAGAATGGGAATGCCTACTTTTCCAGAAGATTTATTTGTAGAAAGCTTGAAAAAATTAGTCGCAATCGAAAAAAATTGGATACCAACCAAGGAAGGAAGTGCTTTGTATTTACGTCCGTTTATGTATGCAGACGAAGCATTTATAGGGATGCGAGCTGCAACCAGTTTCAAATTTATTGTAATGGCATCACCATCGGGTCCTATTTACACAAATAAAATAAAATTATACGCCGAAACCAAATACATTCGTGCTGCCAATGGTGGAACTGGAGAGGCAAAAGCCGCAGGAAATTACGCAGCCGCCATTAGACCTACAGAATATGCAAAATCAAAAGGATACGATCAAGTTTTATGGCTCGATGCGCAACATTTTGAATACATTCAAGAAGTTGGAACTATGAATATATTCTTCAAAATTGATGGAAAATTTATCACACCCGATTTGAGTGGTTCAATCTTGTCGGGAATAACACGAATGTCAGTAATTGATATTTTGCGTGACAATGGATTTGAAGTAACCGAAAGACCAATTACAATTTCTGAAATTAAATTAGCATCCATGCGAGGAACTTTGGAAGAAGCTTTTGGAGCTGGAACAGCAGTAGGAATTGCAATGATTCAAGAAATTGGCAACCAAGATTTTACGCTAAAACTCCCTGAACAAAATCCAGTCTCAGAAATGATAAAAGCAACTTTAAACGATATTAAATTACAAAAAATTGAAGATAAATTTGGTTGGATTGTAGAGGCGAAATAATTACATACCATTTCATATTTTGAACCATTAAGAAATTTAGTTTCATTAAGTTTTTTTCTTAATTTTTATAATCTCTTAATGGTTCAAAAAAATAGTTCAAAAAAATGTTAGATAAAAATATACTCAAAAAAGCATTTTCAACAATGTCAACAGCCAAGGCAATGACCGAATTGTATGAAGAAAATTTTAAGATAGTTTCCAAATACGTGCACGCAACCTCACGCGGACACGAAGCGGTTCAAATTGCAGTGGCAATGCAATTATTGCCTGAGGATTATGCTTTTCCGTATTATCGAGACGATGCAATGCTATTGGGAATAGGAATGCAACCTTACGATTTAATGTTGCAATTAATGGCAAAAAAAGACGATCCATTTTCGGGTGGAAGAACCTATTATTGCCACCCGAGTTTAAAAGACGAAGATAAACCAAAAATTCCGCATCAATCATCGGCAACCGGAATGCAAGCGATTCCCGCGACTGGTGCTGCGATGGGGTTGAAAATCTCCCTAGCCCCCAAAGGAGGAACTCCAAATTTTGTAAATAATGGGTTTGTTTTATGTTCACTCGGTGACGCCTCTGTGACCGAAGGTGAAATTGCCGAAGCATTTCAAATGGCGGCTCTGAAACAATTGCCAATTCTCTATTTAGTTCAAGATAATGGTTGGGATATTTCCGCAAATGCTGCTGAAACTCGTGCACAAAACGCCTTTGAATATGCAAAAGGATTTATTGGTTTAGAAGCAATTTCTATTGATGGAGCCAATTTCGAAGAAAGTTATTTAGCGATTCAAAAAGTTATAAAAACCATTCGTGAAGAGCGAAGACCGTTTTTGGTACATGCCAAAGTTCCGTTATTAAATCATCATACTTCTGGCGTTCGAATGGAATGGTATCGTGACGATTTGGACGAAGCCAGAAGTCGTGATCCTTACCCAGTTTTGGTTCAACAATTGCTTAATACTGGAATTTCTCAAAAAGAAATTTCTGAAATTGAGAATAATGCAATTGTAAGAGTTCAAGCCGATTTTGATCGAGCGCAATTGGCAGTGGATCCTTCGCCAGAAGATTTATTTACACATGATTTTGCACCAACACCAATCACAGAGGAAGTTGGCGAACGAAATCCGCCTAGAGATGAAAAAGTGGTAATGGTCGATTGTGCGCTTTTTGCAGTCGAAGAATTGATGCGAAAACATCCGGAATGTTTGCTTTATGGTCAAGATGTAGGAGCAAGGCTTGGTGGCGTTTTTCGGGAGGCTGCCACTTTAGCACAAAAATTTGGAGACGAACGGGTTTTCAATACACCAATTCAAGAAGCATTTATTGTAGGTTCAACGGTTGGAATGTCTGCAGTGGGTTTCAAACCAATTGTTGAGGTACAATTTGCCGATTATATTTGGCCTGGATTAAACCAATTGTTTACCGAAGTGAGTCGTTCTTGTTATTTGTCTAACGGAAAATGGCCTGTGAGTATGATTTTGCGTGTTCCAATTGGTGCTTATGGCAGTGGCGGACCGTATCATTCGTCGTCTGTTGAGAGTGTTTTGACTAATATTCGTGGAATAAAAATTGTATATCCGAGCAATGGTGCTGATTTGAAAGGTTTGATTAAAGCCGCTTATTATGACCCAAATCCTGTGGTGATTTTGGAGCATAAAGGCTTGTATTGGAGCAAAGTGAAAGGTACAGAAGCTGCTAGAGTCAACGAACCGAGCGAAGATTATATTTTACCTTTCGGGAAAGCAAATATTGTTCAAGAAATTTGGGAGCAAGATACCGATGAAACTATTTCGATAATTACCTACGGAATGGGAGTTCACTGGGCATTGAATGCTACTACAGATATAAAAAATCAAGTAGAAATTATCGATTTACGAACTTTGTATCCGCTTGATGAGGAAGCCATTTTTAAATCTGTTCGAAAAACCAAAAAATGCTTGGTCGTTACCGAAGAACCAACAAATAACTCGTTTGCAAGAAGTTTAGCAGGATTAATTCAAGAAAAATGCTTTAGAAATCTCGATGCGCCAGTTATGGTGATTGGTTCGGAAAATATGCCAGCAATTCCGTTGAATACGATTTTAGAACAAACTATGATTCCAAATGTTGAAAAGGTTCGGATTAAGATTTTGGAGTTGTTAGGATATTAATAAATATTTTAGAAAAAAAGGTTCAACGTTAATAAAAATTCAAACCACTATATTTTAACTTACACATTTTTTAGGACAGTGTCAAAATATATTTTTTTTTTCGCTTTATTTGTTATAATCTACTAAATCTTTTTTTGTTGGTTTTAATTTCAAAGAATCAATATAATTAATGTATTCTACTTACAGATTATGTTTTTGAACAAATGAAAATTCCTATTTCAATGTTGACAAAGCATTTTTCTATCAAAAAATAAATTATACCTAAATTTAGGTCATTGTTTATAAATTCATACTTCGAATCAAAAATTACGTATTTCTACGTAATTATTTTAAATAAAATTGGCAGAAATTTGTTTAATATAAATTAAACTTCCACAATTATGAAAAATTTATTTTTAATTTCCGTGTTTATTTTGGGTTCAGTTAATGCAAAAGCGCAATCAGACATGAACCTTTCCGAAAATTCTTTAAATAAAAATTTTTCGGAAACAAAAATCTCAAATAAAATAAAATTAGAGGATGTTGTTTATTCTAAACAACCCTTGATAACCAAAAATAAAAGTAAAAAATCAAAATCTTTCGAAAGAATAATCACAATTGACAGTGACTACGTTTATAATTATGTTGTGTTTTATAATAATTCAAAATTGAATTCAATAGTGAAATTAAATCCAATTAGTAACCCAAAACCAATAGATTTCAGAAAAATTGAGACTCTTTATTACTTGAAAAACCTTGACGTTTTGAGTAAAAAATCTATTGCTTTGGACGATAACTAGGTTTTATAGACTCATTAAATCTCTGAATTTAACCGATTGTCTTCGGCTTAATACTATTTCTTGATTGTTTTTTAAAATTAACTTGTATGTGCTAGATGAATATGCAATTACTCTATCGATTTTATTAATATTTACTATTTGGGTTCGACTTGTTCTGAAAAAATGTTTTTCGTCTAAACGTTCTTCTAAAGAATTTAATGATTTTAAAATCATAGGACTAAATTTATCGAAAAAAACTTTAGCATAATTCCCGCAACTTTCAAAAAAAATTATATCTGACAAAGTAACAAACCAACAATTATTCCCATCTTTTACGAATACCTTTTCATTGAAATCGACTTTATTTTGTGGTTTTGTTTTAGCCTTTAGAGTTATGATTGCTTTTTTAACAGCAATATCAAAACGAGTTTGATCAATTGGTTTTAGTAAATAATCTATTGCGTTTTTTTCAAACGCCTTTATCGCGAATTCATCAAACGCAGTTATAAAAATCACTTGAGGGCAATAATCAATATTCTCTAATACATCAAAACCTGTTTTTCGCCCATTGAGTTGAATGTCTAAAAAAATTAAATCGGGTTTAATGATGTTTATTTCCGAAATTGCTTCCTCATAGGTCGTGCTTTCTGAAATATCAAATTCATTGTAGTGCTTCAAAGCGTGTTGCACTTCCATTCGAGCATGTCGCTCATCGTCTATGATTATGACTTTGTACATGGAATTTGTAAATTAATTTGGTATTTCTAAAATGGTTAGCACAGAATTATTTCCGGAATTACTAACAGAAAAAGAGGCTAGTTTTCCAAACAAATAGTTAAGCCTTATCAAAGATGCATTCAATCCAAATTTTGTACCATCTGAATCTTCATTAGGACTAAAAACACCTGTGTTTTCTATTTTGATTATCGTTTTTGAGTTAATATTGTCGAATACATCAATATGAATAAATCCACCGTTAGAGGATTGAGAAATACCATGTTTGATAGCATTTTCGACTAAAGTTTGCAACATCATTGGAGGAACCAAAGTCGAAAGACAATTTTTGTCAATGGTATATTTTACTTTCAGACGTTCTTCATATCGACTGCCTTCAAGCGCAAGATAATCTTCGATTATTTTCATTTCTTTTTCGAGTAAAACCAATTCTTCTTTTTCAGTTATTAGAGAATTTCTTAGAATATTAGACAATTGCATCACTGCTTCGCGTGCTTTTTCTTGATTTTCGAAAATTAAAGATCTAATACTATTTAATGCATTAAAAATAAAATGAGGCTGCAAGTTGAGTTTGATGTTTTTGAGCTCTAAATCTTTTAAAGCCATTGACATTTTCATTTTTTCGATTTCTAGTTCTTCATTGCTGTTAATGTATTTCCAAAGAAAATAGATTAAATTCCAAGACAAACTCCAGGACATAGTTGCTGTCAAAAAAATCAAATAGAAATAAAAATGAAAAACGGGTCTTTCACCGAGATACATTGCTGATGCACATTGATAAATGGCTAAAAGACTACCAATAACATAAGATGAAATTAGTGTTCTTTTCACTAAAGATTTTAACGGCAAATCAATCCATTTGAATTTGTGGATGATAAAAACTCGGTATAAATGGGTTATCAAAATCGCAAAAAGTACAAATATGGCAGTGTTTCTAATTTCAATTTGAACTTCTCGACCAGAGAGATAATTAATCAATGTTTCATACAGTCCATAGAAACCCCAACCACCAATTTGACATAACCAATAATTTTTCGATTTCATTTTAATTTCATTTTAAAATATAAAAATAGTTATAGTATTTGAAAGGATTTTTTGGCTACCACTTTTTGTGAAGAATTTTCCGTTCATACGAATTTGTGTTTTATAAAATCGAAAGTTACATAATTTTGAATTAAATCTTAAAACTATTTAACATGACAAATTTAGCGTTTACCCTGAAATTAGTTGTATTATGTTGCAACATGTTGTTTGTAAATTTTTCAAACATTTCGGCTTTGGAATCAAAAAACCGACAAGATGAAAAAATAAATATTATTTTCCAGAATAATGATGGTGCCAAAATAATGAAAAAATACAAATTGACCATTGAGGATTTATCTGGGAATAAATCCGTAGAAGAGTTTTCTTTGGGTGCCGATTCAAGACGAAAAACAATAGCGATTGGAGTTGGGTGTAAAGTATATGTCGAAAATGCGTATAAACTCAACACGCTTGGCGGCGGCAAATCACCAGACAAATCTGCTCCACTAATGGTTGTGATGATGCGCGACAAAAACCAAACTATTAATCTCAATGAAGAAAAAAATGCCGAGGAATCTGTTGTTTTAGCAAATGCCCAAAAAAGTGCCGAAAAACTTAAATTAGATTCTAGTTTGACCAAAGAGATTTTTGTAACAGGAAACATTGCAACAGTATACTACAAAACCGGTTCAGGAAAAATCAAAGCAGGTTTTGATTGCGACAAAAAAAATGGAAACGTCAAAAATATTGATGATAGAAAAGGTGTTGATGACCAAGGTCCAGCGGGTAAAGTTGAAAAAGAAGGAGTAAAAAAACTGAAAGGTTTATTTGGGAAATAGTATTATTTTAAGTTTATTTGAATTTAGTTTGAAATCCTGATTTAAGAAATGATTTCAGGATTTTTTTAATTTATCGTTTATCATAAATTTTAATAATATTTTTAAAAATGTCAAAAACAAGTAGAATATTTCTTGCATTTACAGTTATTTTAACTGTTTTTCTTGTTCATTTTTTTAATGATACAATTAATTTATTGCTTGGTATTAATGCAGATACCATCAATTTTTATGATGGTGTTTTTATTCAAATAGCTAAATATTTACTTCCAACGTTAGCGGTTTTATTAATTTTTCATAAACCAAAATTACTGATTGATGAATTGGGTTTAAAAAACGGTTTTTTAATTGGCTTCAAATTTGGATTTTTGATCACATTGCCTATGTTAATTGGTTATGCAATTATGGGTAAATACAACAACGAAAATCCTTTATTTGAAAATATTTTACGAGCTTTTAAAGATGGTTTTCGAGAAGAAATATTTTTTAGGGCTTTTCTTTTCGGACAACTTTTTAGGTATGTAAAACTTGGATTTTTGCCCGCAGTAGCGATCAACGGATTGATTTTTGGCGTATTACACATTTATCAAGCCGAAAATATTGCAGAAAGCATCGAAATTTTCTTGATAACATTTGCAGGAGCAATATGGTTTGCATGGCTTTTTATAGAATGGAAAGAAAACTTGTGGATTGCCATTTTTCTGCATTTTTTCATGAATTTTTACTGGCACATTTTCAGTACCGAAAATTCAGCTTTAGGTGGAATTTGGTTGAACATTCCTAGAATAGTTACCATAGCTTTGTCGATTTATTTTACAATTAAAATGATTAAAAAGCGAGGAGTAAATCTTCTAAATAAAAGAAATCTTTTTTATTCAAAATTAGGAAAAATATAGTTACCAATCAATCTAAATTAAAATGAAAAAA
>JAYWEG010000242.1:0-8102 GCA_043779445.1 Bacteroidota bacterium | reverse complement strand
AAAAAAAAAGACGACTTTAGAAAAACTAACTCCAATTTATTTTTAATTAGCAGCATACCTAATATTGGTACTATGCAAAAAGACATTATTTGGTGATGGATAATTTTGGAATAATCCATACCAATCACCTGTGGCAGGTGAGGATGCATTTCCGTCACCATTAGTATCACCACCTGAAGAATCATCTTTGTAAGATGTTAAAATGGCAGTTGAGTTTAAATTAAAGGTGTTAATTTGAAAAGATATTCCATAACCTGAACTAGGAAACTTTACTACCACATTAGATCCTACATTTATTGTTTTTGGACTTGCATATTGTCCATAGGCTTCTAAAACATAAGGAATTTCAGTAATCCCCCAAGTTACAGTGTTTAGAGAAAATCCATAATCATACATATAAATTCCGTTTCTTTTGTTTTTTTCAGCTGGATTGTTAGGATTATGAAAAATGTTATTAGTATTAAGAGTATAACCATGGCTAATCCACATTGGTTTGTCGCAATCATAAATAGCATTGTTGGTAAAAACAGACACAGTTGCATCAGACATATTCGATCCTCCTGATATTACACTTCCAGCTTGGCTACTATTAGAAGCGGCATTTTTCATGTGAGCAAAAACACAATTATCAAAAGTAAATTGATTTCCCGCAGTTGTAATATTTATACAAACATTATACCCACCATCATTTGCACCACCATATAGAAAATCGCAATATCTAAAAATATGATTCGTACCTCCATTCAAATTAATGTTTATCCAGTCGCCTTTTTGTGGAGTTGTAGTAGCACCGTCGCCGTTTGAATCGCCACAAAAACTATCGTCGGCAAAAGAAGTAAAAACAATTCTGCTTGTAGCCGTTCCATTCGCAATTATTTTCCCGCTACCGACTGTGGTTATATTACCACCGTTAAGTTTTATTACGGTTCCTGGCTGAATTGTCAATGTTCCAGTTACTGTAACTTGTTTAGAAATTAAATATACATTACCAGCAGTCCAAGTGGTTGGTGTGCTAATAGTTATACCAATACTATTTGGATTTACATTTATTACAGGACAAGCAGTTGACGCAAGCGTTATTATTGTTTTGTCTTCTCCATAAGAGGTTCCATCAGCATTTTTGGCATAAGCTCTGACATGAAAGGTCGTGTTTGCAGGAGCCGTAGAAATGTCAAAAGTTTTTGTAAATACTCCTAAACCACTACCTACAATTTCTGTTAGATTGTTAGTATCAGTAATTACTGGGTTCACGGCATCTCCAATGCAAAGTCCTCTTTCTGTTACAGTTTTGCCACCATCTTTTGTAACTTCTCCACCCAATGTTACTTGGGATGAAGTTAGCCCAGTTGCGTTTGCAGTCGTAACAGTTAAAACATTTGAGGCAGCTGGAGTAGGATCACTTTTAGAACATGAACTAACAACAATTGAAGTTAGAATAATTAACACAGATAATTTTAAATTTTTCATAATTTTTAAGTTTAAATTTATTTTGTAAAATTATATTTTGAATATCGACTTGTCAATCAACCGTTTGTACACTTTTTTTGAATTTGAAATTAGTTCTGGTTTAAAAAAAAATCGCCTTGTTTATGATTAACAAGACGATTTAGGAATGATTTATTTGTTTTCTTACATTATCGGTAATCTAAATTCGAATTTTGTGCCAGTATCAATTTCTGATTTTAGTGTGTAAGTTGCATTCAAATCTGCGATTCTTTTTTTATAATTATTTAGTCCGTTTCCTCTGAAATTTTTGCTGGTATCAAAACCTTTTCCGTCATCGGTTACCGTAATTTTTAAATCTTCAGAAATTTCAAAATCTAGCGTTACAGTTTTGGCGTTAGCGTGTTTCAAAGCATTATTTATAGATTCTTTTACCAACAAATAAGTATTTCGGTTGCGTTTCCAACCAAAGAAAACTTTCGGAATTTGGTCAGGTAAATGACATATAAAATTCATATTGACATTCTCAACCATTTCGCTCATTTGACCACGAATGTAATAGATTAAATCTTCTAGGTTTTGGTTACTTTCGTTGAGTGACCAAATAATTTCTTTCATTTTCTGAACAGCATCGTCGCTAATTTCGGTTACTTTGTCCAAGCCCTGTTTTTGTTCAGTTTGTCCGTTGGCAATAGCACCAACAATATAGCGTATTCTACTTAAACCCGAACCTACATCGTCGTGCATATCACTTGCAATTCGCAATCGTTCCTCGGCTACTGCATTGTCTTGTTGCGCAACCAATAATGCTTTTTTGGTTTTAAAATTTTTGAGCTGCGAATAGGTAAAACCACCAATACTAATCATTCCAAATCCAAGAGCAACAGAAATCCAAAAGCGTTTTTTGCTTTGCTGAGTTAAAGTTTCAATTTGAAGTGCTTTTTTTTCAGATTCGAATCTGCCTTTTACATCTTCTATTTTGCTTCGCATTTCATCGAGATTAATTACTGTTTCAATAGAATCTTGGGTTTGACTATAATCATAAGCATCGCTTATTTCTTGTTGTGCAAAAGCTATTTCAGATAAAAGATGATACGCTTTTTGTTGATTTTCAAGTTGTTCAAATTCTTTAGAAATTTTTAAAGATACCAATATGTGTCTTTTTGCCTCGTTATAGTTTTTTTGATGTAAATAATAAATTGCCAATCCTCTTTGAGCAATAATAATTCCCTCAGGATTATTCATGCGAGTGTTAATTATTAATGCTTCGTCTGCATATTTTTTAATTTCGTTAAATTTATGGGTTTCAATTTTTAAATCCTTCATGTTCATTAAAGCTGTAGAGTAGGCGTTATCATTTCCAATTTCTTTACTTATTTGCAAACTTTTTAATAAAACTTTTTCTGCCTCAATGTATCGTTTTAAATATAACAAAGGCAACGATTTATTTGATAATGCTACGGCTAAATCATTTTTAGAATTTGATTTCTTGGCATTTGCAATTGCTTTGTCATGATACTCTATGGATTTTTTATATTGATCTAAATCTGAGTATAAAACACCAATGTTTGAATACATACTTCCCATATTGTAATTTATTTTTGAGAGATATGTTTCGGAAATTAGGTAATTATAAAGTGCCAAATCAAGTTTGTTGATACATTGGTTGGAAGAGCCAAGATTTCCGTAAGCTATTCCAATTAGTTTATCATCTTTAATTTCTAATGCTATTTTTACAGCTTCTTGATTCAATTTTATCGATTCTTGATTTTTCCCTTCTACATTTAAAATATAAGTGTAATTAAAAAAAAATTTTAATTTGCCAATTTTATATCCAATTTTATCACTCAATTTTCCAGCTGCTTTATAAAAATATTTTGCAGAATCGATTTTATTACCTTCATATTGTTGACCAATGTTGATGTAAAGATTTACAAGTGCTGTATCTTTTTTTGTTTTTAATAAAGCAAGCAAACTGTCTTTATTCATGATGGTTTGCGAATGCAAAGCAGTGCTAAAAACTAAAAAAAGTAAAATTCTTTTAAAATTTCCCATATTTTATAAGTTAAATATTTTCGGCTCTCTAAAAACTTCAATCTGATTAACTCCCATACATTTTATTAACAGCTTCCATTTTATTGCGAACCTGCAATTTTTGGTAAACATGATTCAAATGACGTTTTACAGTCGAAAGTGGAATAATCAATTTATCACCAATTTCTTTATACAAAAAACCTTTGATTAGTAATTCTAAAACTTCTTGTTCTTGTTTAGAAATCAAATCACTTACATTGTTTTTTGTGATACCATTAAACGAACTTAAAACTTTACGAGCTATTTTTGGTGACATTGGGCTTCCGCCATCATTGAGTTCTAACAATGCGTCAATAATTTTTTCGGGCGAAGTATTTTTTAAAATATAACCACTCGCTCCGGCTTTTAGGGCTTCGAAAACTTGATCGTTGTCTTCATAAATCGTAAATATTATAAATTGTGTATCGGGAATTTCGTTTTTGATTTCCATGATACAATCAATACCACTTTTTCCTAGAAGGTGAATGTCCGTTAGGACAATATCAGGGCTAAACATTGGCAGTTGCGAAATGGCATCTTCGGCATTTTCGAAAATTCTTAATAATTTGAAACGTAAATCATTTTCAATAATGGTTTGTAAACCTTTGTGAATTTCGATTAAATCTTCAACAATGCAAATAGTTATCATTTAGGATACATTTAGATTACAAATTAAATATAATTAAAAGGATTTATAAATAGTACTTTCGGTTGATTTTGAACTACAAATAATTATGTTAAAAAAAAATTTAATTTTGAAACTATTTCAAATCTGAGGTTTGTATATTTGTAAAAATAAATTCTAATATGATGAAAAAAATAATTTTATTATTGTCAATCGCTGTTTTGCTTTTTGCTTGTAAGGCAAATACAGTTACAAATTTAGACAAAAAATCACAAGTTAACATGAAAGGAAATTGGAAAATAACCAAGGTTTCCTTTGTTGGTCAAGAATATTTTAAAGTAAATTCTTTCGAAATTGCGGATTCTAAATGTTTTGAAGGCAGTACTTGGAAATTTATTTCAAATAACAACAAAGGAGACATGACTTTAAATGCCACTGGTTGCCCAACTTTTAGTTCTCCAATTGTTTGGAGCATCAACGAAGAAGGTAATTTTGGCTTGAAAATTTTGAGTGCAGGTATCAAAGCAAAAAAAGTTCTGGAAGGATATTATTTGAAAGTAGCCAATCAAACTCCAACCTCTTTCCAGCTAATTGACAAAATGAATGTTGGCGGAAAATTATCGGATATTGTATATCAATTTGAAAAAATAAATTAAGAAATTATGTATAAAAAAATAACATCACTTTCATTAGCAATTCTATTGCTCATTGGAACTGTTTTCACAAGTTGTGATGCAGTAAAAAACACAAACAATGCACAACGAGGTGCAGGAATTGGAGTAGCCGCGGGTGCAATCCTAGGGGCAGTTATCGGAAACAATGTTGGCGGAGGCGGAAATGGTGCCTTGGGCGCCGTACTTGGAGGAGTAATTGGAGGAGCCGCTGGGGGAGTTATTGGACATAGAATGGACAAGCAAGCCCGAAAAATCTCTGAAGTATTGCCAGGCGCAACTGTAGAAAGAGTAGGCGAAGGAATCAAATTAACATTAAATGAAAATTCAGTTCGATTTGATACCAACAAAGCCACTTTGACGACTACTGCAAAAGCCAATTTAGATAAATTAGTACCTGTTTTTAATGAATATTCTCAAACAAATATTCAAATTTATGGATACACGGACAATAGCGGTAAACCAGAATATAATTTGAATTTATCCGAACAAAGAGCCGCTTCTGTAAAAACATATTTATCATCGAAAGGAATTGGTGCGAGCCGTTTCAATATTACTGGAATGGGAATTGCGGATCCAATTGCTACTAATGATACTAAAGAAGGAAAATCATTGAACCGTCGAGTAGAATTTGCGATTACCGCAAATGCCGCGATGGTGGAAGATGCAAAAAAAGGTGAATAATTTTTTTGCTGAATAGTTTTATCTAAAAGTTGTTTCGAAAGAAGCAACTTTTTTTATTTTTTTAAAAAAATAGTTTAATCATTGAATTAAAATAAATTACTGTGTTAGAATTAAAAAATATCTCGTTCGCATATCACGAAAATAATGCCATTGAAAACCTAAGTTTCTCAGTATCTAAAGGACAAAATATAACCATAATTGGCGAAAGTGGTTGCGGAAAGAGTACACTTTTGAAATTGATTTATGGTTATTATGATTTAAAAGAAGGTGAAATTTCATATAATTTAAAACCAATTTTAGGGCCAAAATTCAATTTGATTCCAGGCGAAGAGTTCATCAAATACATGGCTCAAGATTTTGATCTGATGCCCTATATTTCGGTGAGTGAAAACGTGGGAAAACATCTTTCTAATGTTGATTTAGAGAAAAAGAAAAAACGCATCTCGGAACTTTTAGAAATGGTCGAAATGACTGAATTTGCGGATGTGAAAGCACAGTTTTTGAGTGGCGGACAACAGCAAAGAGTCGCGTTGGCAAAGGTATTGGCTCTTGAGCCAGAAGTTTTGTTACTCGATGAACCGTTTAGTCAAATTGATACTTTTAGAAAAAATTCGCTACGCAGAAATTTGTTTAAATATCTCAAATCTAAACAAATAACCTGCCTCATTGCAACACATGATGGTTCAGATGCTTTGTCTTTTTCTGACGAAACAATTGTTTTGCAAAACGGAAAAATAATTGCAAAAGAAAACCCTCAAATTTTATTCGAAAACCCAAAATCAAAGTATGTGGCATCACTCTTTTCAGAAGTAAATGAAATTCCAGCCTATTTATTGTATGATGAAAATTTGAGTAGCGATTTGAAATTAGTTTATCCTTTTCAATTAAAAATCGTTGAATTTTCAAAACTAAAGGTGATCGTAAAAGATAACTATTTTCGTGGAAATTTTTATCTCATCAAAGCCAAATACGAATTTGGAATTCTATTTTTTGAAAGTAAATTTTTTATAGAAACGAATACCGAAATTTATTTAACTTTGTAGTCTAAATAATCATACAATGAAAAATAGTTATATTCTTTTTTTGTTAGTATCCTTTTCGAGTTTTGCACAATTGCAATGGCAACCATTAGCAAATGCTCCAACAAACAATGGTAATAGGCGTTTTGACGATGTTTTTTTTATTTCAGAAAATATTGGTTGGGCTGCAAATGGTGGTAGGGGAGCGGTATACAAAACAGTTGATGCCGGAATAACTTGGAACTTACAAATGAGTAATGCTACTAACGGTACCAATTATTATTTTAGAAACATAGAATTTTTAGACCAAAATATTGGTTTTATTGGAACTTTAAACGGCATTTTTTTTAAAACATCCAATGGAGGAACAACTTGGACTGCCGTAACTAATTTTCCAACGAATCCAGTTGCTATTTGCGGACTAGATGCTGTGGGAATCTCAACAATATATGGCGTTGGAGCTTACTACGAACCTGCTTTTCTAATAAAATCTACAGACTCTGGTGCAACTTGGACATACAATGACATGAGTGCCTATGCAAATGGTCTAGTAGAAGTTTTGTTTATTGATGAAAATATTGGGTTTTGTTCTGGAATAAAAGCAAATGGTGGTGTGATTCTAAAAACTATTGATGGGGGTGTAACTTGGACCGAAATTTACAATTCGAATATTGCAGGAGAATATGTTTGGAAACTTCAGATTTTGCCTGGAACAAATAACAATACCATTTTTGGTTCTGTAGAAGCAGTTGCGCCAAATTTAGGCAAATTAATCAAAACTTTTGATGGTGGAACAACTTGGGCAAGCAAAATTTTTCCAGATGTCGATGTTCAAGCCGTTGGTTTTATTTCTGCTACACAGGGTTGGATGGGCGGACATCACACAGGTTTTTATGAGACATTTGATGGTGGGGATACTTGGACAAATCTTTCTGTTGGAAGCAATTTAAATCGTATTTTCTTTCTTTCTCCAACATTAGCCTATGCTTCTGGCACCACAATTTATAAATTTAGCGATTCGAGTTTGTCAAATGTTGATTTTACAGAAAAAGAGCGTGTGCCTCTTGTTGTGAAAATTACCCCAAATCCGGTGGTGGATAAACTTCAATTTTCGATTGAATTCCTTGAAAATGATCATATCAAAATTGAACTCTATGATGATTTGGGACGTAGACTCAAAGAACTTCAAAAAGAAAACATCTCAGAAGCCATGATCAAAAACTATTCGTTTGATTTTCCTTATGCTGCTGGAACCTATATTCTAAATTTTCATAATAATACGGGTAGACAATCGGTTAAGTTTGTAAAAAAATAAAACTACAATTCTATATTTATTTGTAAAACAACCCCAGTTTACTCCATTATAAAAAATATATTTACTGCTTCATTATTTTTAGGAATTATTTTCGGGATATTTTTCATAATCTATACGCTGTTTTCAAAACGAAGAAAAGACAAACCAGTCCTTTATCTTCAATTGTTTGTTTTGTTCTTGACGTTACACAATCTGCAAATTTTTATAACCGCAGATGCCGTTGATACTAATTTTCTGGAACGAAAACTGTTGATTCCTTGGTATGTGCTCAT
>JAYWEG010000241.1:0-21149 GCA_043779445.1 Bacteroidota bacterium | reverse complement strand
GCTTGACAATACCTGCAACCAGCAGCGTTGCTCGATACCCATCCAATCATTCGTTTGAGTGCAGAAGTTACACGTCCGTTATTTTCCATGACCGCCATATTCAAGTTTATGAATGCTTTGGATATCGACGGTCGATGTTGCATGGTCAAAACCGAATTTGGGCAAAAACCTAGGGTTTCATTAAAAAATTCGGCAAGTTTTAGAGTTTCCTCGTCGTAATTTGCTGGTAAAGGATTTACTAAAGGCATATAAAAAGTTTAATGTGCAGTTCAATCTTAAAACAAACCATTAATTTCGGCATTAATTCTGTTAATTATTAACCCTAAATCTTCGGGATTATTAACAAAATCAATGTCATCAACATCAATAATTAGTAATTTTCCTTTGTTATACGTGTGAACCCATGCCTCATAACGCTCATTCAATCGACTTAAATAATCAATCGAAATGGTATTTTCGTATTCGCGACCTCGTTTGTGAATTTGACCTACAAGATTTGGGATCGAACTTCGCAAATAAATCAATAAATCTGGTGCGCCAACAAGGCCTTCCATCAATTCAAAAAGCGAAGAATAGTTCTGAAAATCTCGATTGGTCATCAATCCCATAGCATGAAGATTGGGCGCAAAAATATGTGCATCTTCATAGATAGTTCGATCTTGAATAATTTTTTTTCCACTTTCGCGGATTTGCAACACCTGCCTAAAACGACTATTTAAAAAATAAATTTGCAAGTTAAACGACCAACGTTCCATTTGATGATAAAAATCATCGAGATACGGATTATCAACAACATCTTCGAAGTGGGGTTCCCACTTGAAATGTTTTGCCAAAAGTTTGGTTAGAGTTGTCTTTCCTGCACCGATGTTTCCTGCGATTGCTATATGCATTTTCGAAAATATGTTTGTTTTTGAAAACTGTAAAAATAAGTAAAATTTGTATTTATAAAATCAAATTTAGAAATTGTTTTGAGAAATTTTAAAATATTATTTTTAACAAACCATTAGTAACAAAACTGCAATTGATTCGTCATATTTGTTCTATATTAAATTTTTAGTTATGAAAAATATAATTTTCTCATTTGTAATTATAATTGCGACGGGTTTATCTTCGATTGCTCAAAAAAACTTTCAAGGAGTTGCAACCTATGAATCTAAAACAAGTACCGCAGAATTTAAAAAACGTTTTGAAGGCAATAAAGATATGACGCCAGAAATGCAAAAAATGATTGAAGAACGCATGAAAAAAATGTTTGAAAAAACATTTGTACTCAATTTCGACAAAACTTCTTCATTATATAAAGAAGAAGAAAAATTAGACGCAACTGGTCAAAGTGGCGGAATGGGTCGAATGATGACAAGCATGATGGGAGCTGGTGGAACCTATTATAAAGACGTTAAATCAAAATCATTTACCGATTATAGAGAATTTATGGGGAAAGAATTCCTAATCAAAGATTCTTTGCAAACGCTCAAATGGAAAATGGAGTCCGAAACTCGAGTTATTGGAGGTTATAATTGCTTTAAAGCAACTGCCATAAAAATAGCAAGCAAATCTGATTTCAAAAGTATGCGTTTAAAAAAAGAAAATAAAGATGCTCCAAAGGTAGAAGACAAAGACAAAAAAACCAATTTCATGGATGAAATCGAGACTCCAAAAGAAATCATCGTTACTGCTTGGTACGCACCCGAAATTCCTGTAAATCAAGGACCAGAAGGATATTGGGGATTACCTGGTTTGATTTTAGAAGTGAACGACGGGCAAACTACAATTCTTTGTTCCAAAGTCGTTTTGAATCCAAAAGAAAAAGCCGAAATCAAAGCACCAACTTCTGGAACAGTAACAAATCAAAAAGATTTTGACGAAACGGTAATGAAAAAATTGAAAGAAGTTCAAGAAATGCGTCAAAGTCAAGGTGGAAATGGTAGACCGCAAATGGGTTTTGGCAGATAATATCTTTAATTTTAAAATAATTGAAAATTATTTATGCGAAAAATTATCCTACTATTTGTTATTCTACTTTCAACCATTTCGTTTTCTCAAACCATAAAATTTGATGGTTTTATTCAAGACAATGCCAAAAATCCTTTGGAAATGGCAAATGTCATGGCAGTTAATTCGTCCACAAAATCGATGGATGCCTATGGGATTACAAACGATAAAGGCAAATTTGTATTGAATTTAAAGCCAAATACAAACTATACTATTAAAGTGAGTTTTCTTGGAATGAAATCGAAAGAAATAGAAATTACTACTGAGTCAATTGCTATTTCAAAAACTATTTTTCTAGAGGATGGAGAAACGAATCTCAAAGATGTTGAAATTGTGAGAGAAATGCCAGTTTCAATCAAAGGCGATACCATTGTTTATAACGCAGATTCATTCAAAACAGGAACGGAACGCAAACTCGAAGATGTTTTGAAGAAATTACCAGGTGTTGAGGTCAACAAAGATGGTGAAATTGAAGTAGAGGGCAAAAAAGTAACTAAATTGATGGTCGAAGGTAAAGACTTTTTTGATGGAGATACTAAACTTGGAGTAAAAAATATTCCTGCTGATGCGATAGACAAGATTCAGGTTTTGCGAAATTATAACGAAGTAGGTGCACTAAAAGGACTCGGAAACGATCAAGATAATGTTGCCATGAACATTAAACTAAAATCTGGAAAAAAGAATTTTTGGTTTGGCGATATGACAGCGGGAATTGGAGTTGGTCACAAGGATTCACGCTATTTAATTAATCCAAAATTATTCTATTATAATCCAAAATACAGTCTAAATCTAATTTCCAATTTCAACAATATTGGAGAATTGCCTTTGACAGCCCAAGATTATTTTAAATTCACAGGCGGATTTAGAAACTTAATGAAAAAAGGCGGTAGCAATTTTAATATTTCATCGAATGATATAGGAATTTCGCTGTTGCGCAACGATCGAGCAAAAGAAATCGAAACTAAATTTGGGGCGACAAATTTTGCTTATAATGTTACCAAAAGTTGGAGTTTGAGTGGTTTTGGAATATTTTCTGCTTCCAAAACAGAGCTCGAAACCCAATCCCAAAACACCATTTTAGCCAGTGGTGTAAAGCAAAAAAGTCAGGAAAGTACGAATCAAACTAATAATTTAGGGCTTTTCAAGTTTAGTTCCAATTATAAGCCAAATACCAAATTGCAAGTTGATTACGATGTTTTAACCAAAATTTCTAAACAAAACGAAGATTCGAGTTTGTTGCGTGAAACCATTATTGGAAATTCGAGTTTGTCCGAAACTATTTTAACCGCAAAAAAACAAGATCCAACATCTGTAAATCAAAATGCAAATTTGTATTACACTCATAATGACAAAAATATTTTTGCATTGGAATTACAGCATTTGTATCAAGACGAAAATCCGTTTTACAATGCTAATTTACAAAGTCTGCCATTCGGTTTTTCTGGATATAATCCATTACAAACGCGAAATAATTTGAATCAAACTCGATTTGTAAAAACCAACAAAACCGATGCGAAGTTAGATTATTACTACATGGTTACTCCAAAAAGTAATATCAATTTAACTATTGGAAACACTTTTTCGATTCAGAATTTTGATTCAGGAATTTTTCAGATTTTAGATAACGGAAATCGGAATGATTTAATAAATTCGGCTAACAATAACCAAGTCAAATATAATTTTAACGATGCCTTTGTAGGATTGCATTATAAAATTCTATCGGGTAAATTTACTTTAACACCGGGCGTAAGTTTGCATCAATATAATATGAATAATTCGCAATTAGGTTCTGATTTTAAACTAAATTTCACTCGAATTCTACCCGATTTTTTTGCTTTGTATCAACTCAAAAAATCCGAAACTTTAACCTATAATTTTTCTTTAAATAACGATTTCACAGATATTAATCAATTGGCATCTGGGTTTGTTTTGTCGAATTACAGCAGTTTGTTTCGAGGAAATCGAACGTTAGAAAATGCTAGTTCACAAATACATTCTTTGCGCTATTTCAAATACAATATGTTTAATTTTGAGAATATTTTCGCTAATGCAACCTATACCAGAAAAGTAGATGCTGTGAAAACTCAAGCCAATTTCACTGGAATTAATCAATCTTCAACGTCATACAATTCAAACTTTGCCGATGAAACTTTTATTGGAGTAATCAATTATGGTAGAACCTTTTTCAAATACTATAAAGCATCTCTAAACCTTTCGGCAAATTGGGCAAAGTTCTATAATATTCAAAATAATATTGATGCAACAACAGAAAGTTTTGCTAAAAGTTATACTATCAAAGCGGCAACTAATTTCAAAACGTTGCCAAATATCGAAATGGGTTTCAATGGAATAATTAACAAATATTCTGGAGCTACATTCTACACAGACAAGCCGTTTGTGAAACTCGATTACTATTTTCTCGAAGCTTTTTCGTTTGTCTCAGAATACGAATTTTACCATTACTACAATAACGACAAAACGGTGAATAACGAGTATGCTTTTTTGAGTGCAAGCCTAATTTACCAAAAAAAAGACAGTAAACTAGAGTACAAATTAGGAGTTACGAATTTACTCAACACTACATCGCTAAATGACGATAGCTTCTCACAATTTTCTACACGAACCTCACAATATGTGGTGCAACCAAGGTATTTGATTTTTTCTTTGAAGTATAATTTATGAAAGAAAATTTTATATGATAGGATTCTTTGAAATATATAAGGCATTTAAGAATTGTGTTGACTTAATTTCTAAAATAAAATTAAACATCCTGATATGATTTATATGATTAATAAGAAAGTCGAATATACCCAAAATAAACAAGCAGATTAATGTTTATACTATTCAAACATTTAACAAATGTTAAGTATTTCAATTTAATTAAAAATTTTAAATTTGATAAATAAACTTAAAACAAAATAGAATGGAAAAGTATGCCCTATTAGCAAGAATTGAAGCCAAACAAGGCAAAGAAACAGAGGTGTCAAATTTTTTAAAGGGTGCACTTCCACTAGCAATTGATGAAATAAAAACTGTAAAATGGTATGCGTGGCAAATAGACGATTCTACTTTTGGAATTTTTGACACATTTGAGACTGATGAACATAGAAAAGAACATTTAGCAGGAAAAATTGCTGCAGCGTTAATGGAACATGCAGGGGAATTATTATCCAAAGAACCAATAATTGAATTTCTAGATCTTTTAGCAGTAAAATAAAAGTTAAAAAAATAACTCATTCAAATTAATGAATGAGTTATTTTTTAAAAGATGACGATAAAATCTACAATCCAAAAGCAGTTTTTACTTGATCAACAAAATCTAGTTTTTCCCAAGTAAACAATTCTACAGTAACCGTTTTTGACAATCCACCGGGAGCTTTAAAAGTTTTTGTAACGGTTTCTGGTTTGCGACCCATGTGACCGTAAGCAGCAGTTTCGCTGTAAATTGGGTTTCTTAGTTTCAAACGTTGCTCTATAAAATAAGGACGCATATCGAAAATGGCTTCTACTTTCTTGCTAATTTCACCATCGGTCAAATTTACTTTCGAAGTTCCGTAAGTCACAACATTAATCGATGTTGGTTTAGCCACACCAATGGCATACGAAACTTGAACCAAAATCTCTTCGCACAATCCTGCAGCAACCAAGTTTTTAGCTATATGACGGGTTGCATAAGCAGCACTTCGGTCTACTTTGCTTGGATCTTTTCCTGAAAAAGCACCACCACCATGAGCACCTTTGCCTCCATAAGTATCAACAATAATTTTTCTTCCTGTCAATCCGGTATCCCCGTGAGGGCCACCGATTACAAACTTTCCAGTTGGATTAATGTGATAGGTGATTTGGTCATTAAATAAATGAGCATATTGCGGATATTTCGCTTTGATTCTAGGAATTAAAATTCCAACCAAATCAGTTTTGATTTTCGCCAACATTTTTGTTTCTTCGTCAAAATCGTCATGTTGCGTCGAAATTACAATTGCTTCGATTCGTTGCGGTTTGTTATCATCAGAATATTCTAAGGTAACTTGTGATTTAGCATCTGGTCGTAAATAGTTGATTTCGTTATTTTCTCTTCGCAAATTTGCCAATTCAATCAACAAAGCGTGCGATAAATCAAGTGCTAAAGGCATATAATTTTCGGTTTCATTGGTTGCGTATCCAAACATCATTCCTTGATCTCCTGCACCTTGCTCCTCTTTGCTGGCACGATCAACACCTTGATTAATATCTGCCGATTGCTCATGGATGGCAGAAAGAATTCCACATGAATTGGCTTCGAACATATATTCACTTTTAGTATATCCAATTTTTCGGATTACCTCACGAGCAATATTTTGAACGTCTAAATAAGTGTTTGATTTCACTTCTCCAGCCAAAATAACTTGACCTGTTGTAACCAAAGTTTCGCAAGCGACTTTAGAATCAGCATCAAATGCTAAGAAATTATCAATTAATGCATCCGAAATTTGATCTGCAACTTTGTCTGGATGTCCTTCACTAACTGACTCCGACGTAAATAAATAAGCCATAATAAACTTTATTAAAAATTTGTATTAACGAAAAAATTGCAGGAAATGATAAAGTAGAAGTTTCTGCTTTAGCATTTTTAGATTCTATAAATTTTAGAATCAGAGGTTGCAATCAGTTCAAATTTTTCCTCTTTTAAAGTGCAAATGTATGAAACCAAATCGAATTGCAAATTAATCTTAACTTTTTTTTGAAAAAAATATTTTCGTTATAGAATTTGAGGTTTTTAGATTTAAATAGATTTATATTTAGTTGATTTAAATTTTAATAGATAAAAAATCTATAATTTTATATAAAAATAACAAAAAATAGAAAATTTATCTAAAATATTTTGTTGTGTAGAAAATTTATCTACATTTGCAACATAATAATAATGAAAAAATGAAATTTAATATTTGTAATATGTGTTGTATGATGATGTGGAGTAATCCTGCAAAGACAACTATTGGATAATTTTAAATTTAAAATATATAACCATTAGAACCTCTGCAAACCGTTGAGGTTTTTTTATCCGCCTAACCCCCAAAGGGGGAATAAAAAAGAAAATATGAAAAATTCAAATATTAATAAAATGATGATGTGTGGTATGATGTGCTGTTGCGCACCAATTTCTAATTATCAAAAGCGAAGGAAATAATCCTAAATTATAGCAAAACTATAAAGCCCTTTTGGTAACATTCCAAAAGGGCTTTTTTTTGTCACCCTGAGCGCAGTCGAAGGGCAAGTAAACATAAAAAATCGAAATATCAAATAATCCAATAATCTAAAAATCAATTATTATGAGCACACAAAAATTCGCAACAAACGCATTACATGCAGGCCACGACACCACAAAAAATGGAGGAACAAGAGCCGTACCAATTTACCAAACTTCATCGTATGTTTTTAACAATTCCAATCACGCATCGAATTTATTTAGTCTAACCGAAGCAGGATTCATTTACACAAGATTGAACAATCCTACAAACGACATTTTAGAACAACGTTTAGCTAAACTAGAAGGCGGAGTTGCCGCAGTTGTAACTGCATCTGGAACGGCAGCGATTGCAACAACTTTTTTAACTTTACTAAAAGCAGGAGATCACATCGTTGCATCGAGCAGTTTGTATGGCGGAACTTTTAATCTTTTGAACGTTACTTTGCCCCGATTGGGAATTACGACAACATTCGTCGATCCATCAAATGCTGAAAATTTCACGAGGGCAGCGCAAGAAAACACCAGAGTTTTTTTCGCAGAAAGTTTAGGAAATCCGAAATTAGATGTTCTTGATTTGAAAGCAATTGCAGAAAATGCAAAAGCATTTAAAGTTCCTTTTATTGTAGATAACACTGTAGCAACTCCCTATTTATTAAACCCAATCGAACACGGAGCCAACATTGTCATTCATTCCTTAACCAAATATATAACAGGAAACGGGACTTCACTTGGTGGCGCAATTATCGATGCTGGAACATTTGATTGGAGCAACGGAAAATTCCCAGAATTTACTGAACCATCCGCAGGTTATCATGGTTTGAAATACTACGAGGTTTTGGGTGCTATTTCGTTTATTGCAAAAGTCAGAATCGAAGGATTGCGAGATTTTGGAGCGGCTTTGAGTCCGTTTAACGCATTTCAAACCATTCAGGGATTGGAAACTCTGGAAATACGAATCAAAAAACATTCCGAAAATGCCCTCGAATTAGCCAAATGGTTACAAACACAAAGCGAAGTGGCTTGGGTAAATTATCCTGGATTGGAAAACAATAAATACTATAATTTGTCTAAAAAATATTTACCAAAAGGACAAAGTGGTATTGTAACTTTTGGACTCAAAGGCGGATTCGAAGATGCCAAAAGAGTAGCCGATGAAACTAAATTATTTTCATTAGTTGCCAACATTGGCGATACAAAATCATTGATAATTCATCCTGCAAGTACCACGCACCAACAACTTTCAGAAGCTGATCAATTGACAACAGGAGTTTCCAAAGATTTAATTCGACTTTCGGTTGGATTGGAGGATATTGAAGATTTGAAAGCAGATTTGAAAGCAGTTTTTGCTACTTTCCCAATAGAAAAATTAGTTTAGATTTTGTTTTAACTGCTTTCAATTATTATTTATTTGAAAGCAGTTTTTTTAAAATTTAACTTTTAAATGGTTTAAAAAAAAATCATGTTACAAAAAATAAACATCCAAAACTGGAATCTAGAAAACGGTAAAACCATAGAAAACATTCCGATTTTTTATCAAATTTTCGGGCGACCAATAGGAACTTCTCCTGTTGTTTTGGTCAATCATGCTTTGACTGGAAATTCTAATGTTATTGGTAAAAATGGTTGGTGGAATGATTTAATTGGAGATAATAAAACTATTAATACCCATTTTTTTACTATTCTAGCCATCAACATTCCAGGAAATGGATTCGACCAAAATCCAGAAAATTTAATCGAAAATTATAAAGATTTTACTATTCGAGACATTGCAAACATTTATTGGAAAACGGTTTTTGAATTAAAAATTCACGATTTATTTGCCGTAATTGGTGGAAGTTTAGGCGGAGCAATCGCTTGGGAAATGGGAGTTTTACAACCCGACAAAATCAAAAATCTTATTCCAATTGCAACTGATTGGAAAGCAACCGATTGGATGAATGCCAATGTTTTGTTACAAGATTCTATTTTGAATAATTCCAAAAATCCTATCGAAGATGCTCGAATTCATGCGATGCTTTTGTATCGAACGCCACAATCTGTCAATCAACGATTTAAAAGAGAAAAATCTGAAAATCAAACTTTCGAAATTGAAAACTGGCTAGTTTATCACGGCGAAACTTTAAAAAATCGGTTTACACTTATGGCATATAAATTAATGAATCATTTACTAAAAACGAATGATATTACCAGAAATCGAGATTCATTTGAAGCAATTTTAAAAAAAATTCAAACAAATATACACTTTGTTTCTGTCGATTCAGATTTGTTTTTCACAATAGACGAAGATATAGAAACTTATAAAACTTTAAAAAAAATTAAGCAAAACGTTTTTCATCACATAATAAAATCGATTCACGGACACGATGCTTTTTTAATAGAATTCGAGCAATTAGCAACAATTTTAAATCCAATTTTTACTAAAATTAAAACCTTAAATTATGTCACAAACTAAAATAAACATTGTTCTTTTCGGAATCGGAAATGTTGGAAGCTCACTCGTTAATCAAATTATAGAAAAGCATAGTTTTTTTATTGATAAAAAAAATATTAATATTCAAATTCCAATAATTGCAAATTCTAAAAAAGCTCTTTTTTGCAAAAACGGACTTTCAAAATCAGAAATTGATTCGTTCGAAAACACCTCAAATAAATATAAAATTCAAGATGTTTTAAACTTTGTAAAAAATAATGAACTCGAAAATCTGATCGCAATCGATGCCACAGCGAGCGAAGATTTTATAAAAAATTACATTTCTTTAATTCAATCTGGATTTCACATCGTTGCAGCAAACAAAAAAGCAAATACCTTGAGTCAGGATTTTTATCAAGATTTGAGATTTAATTTGAATAAATATAATCGGAATTTTTTATATGAGACTAATGTTGGTGCTGCTTTACCAGTAATCAAAACCATTCAGGATCTATATTTTTCAGGAGATACAATAACAAAAATTCGCGGCGTTTTTTCTGGAACATTGAGTTATATTTTTAATCGATTTTCTGACGAAATAACAACTTTTTCAGAAATTTTAATCGATGCCGAAAAACTCGGATTGACCGAACCCGATTCTCGTGAAGATTTATCAGGCAACGATGTGGGCCGAAAATTATTGATCTTGGCTCGTGAACTAGGCCTTGAATTAGAGTTTTCTTATGTAAATATTTCATCACTTTTATTGCCTAATCTCAACGAAATGAATACTCAAGAAGAATACGAAAAAAACAAAAAGCAGTTTGATAAACCATTCGAAATTGCTAAAATCACACAACTTGGAACCCACGTTTTGCGATACGTTGGCGAAATTGATTTAGAAGCAAAAAAACTTGAAGTCAAATTAATTTCTGAACCAAGAAATTCTCCAATTGGACAATTGAAAGGTGCCGATAATATTTTTGAAATTTATACCATAAACTATGGCGAAATTCCAATCGTAATTCAAGGTGCAGGAGCAGGAAAAAATGTTACGGCAAGAGGCGTTTTGAATGATATTTTACAAATATCAGAAAAAATAAAAATTCAGGAATTGGTTTGGATCTAAAAATTTTTATGCCTGCAACTCTATTTGAGTTGCAGGTTTTTTTTCTTCTTATAATTAATTATAAAAACACCCAAAATAATTAATATAGTTGCAATGATAAATTCTTTTTTTATAACTTCGTTTTTAATCATCCAACCCAAGAAAACTGCAATTATTGTATTGACATAAGTCAAAATTGAAACCTGTATCGGAGCCACTTTTTTTAAAGCATATTGATAGCAAAACAAGGCTAAAACAGAACCAAAAATAGCCAAATAAATTACTGCAAAAATACTAACTGAACTCCAATTTTGATAGTTCGAATTTGGATAAAAAACATTGGCTAAAACAATTTGAATGCAAGCAGCAATCATAAATTGATAAAAAATATTCAAAGAAATGCTGTTGGTGTTTTGTCCAAATTTTTTGACATAAATTGTTCCTAAAGCCCAACTAGTAATCGCAATTAGCAAAAATACTACTCCAGTTTTATAATTTGGATTTAGAATATCTCCCAATCCGTCTTTAAAAATGAAAAGAATACCACAAAAACCTATAATAACTCCTATAAAACCCTTCAATGTTGGTTTTTGAAACTTAAAAAATATACTCAACAAAAATACCATTACTGGATTAATAGCGCAAATAATTGAAGTCAATCCAGATGGTAAAGTTTGCTCAGCAATTGTCGTAAATCCGTTCGAAAAAACCAACATTAAAGTGGCTAAAATGGCTTGTTGAAAAAATGATTCCCAGCCAATCCATCGCAATTTTTTTCTGAAAATAAGAATTATAAAAACAATAAAGGCAGCGATAAAATTACGAATTGAAGTCGAATACCAAGGCGGAATAGTTTCGATTGCGATTCTGATGCTCAAAAAAGTTGTTCCCCAAATCAAACCAACAGCAATTAGACTGAAAAGTAATTTGTAATCTTTCATTTGTAGTAGGTTGTAAGTTGAGGGTTATGGGTTATGAGATGTAGGTTTAGAATTATAAATTTCAACTTATTAATTTTTTTTCTTGAATCTTGTAAACTGAAAACTTCTACCTATAATATGATTTTTGAAATATACTTACTGCTTACTTATTTTAACTTCCCATTTCCATGCACTTGCTAAAGATTGTGCAAGGGTATATTGTGCTTTCCAACCCAAAATTTTATTTGCTTTATCGGTATTTGCGTAAGCAGAGATTACATCACCTTCTCTTCTATCAACAATTTTATATGGTAATTTTTTACCAGAAACTTTTTCGAAAGTTTTTATAACTTCAAGAACCGAACTTCCTGTTCCAGTTCCAAGATTAAATGTTTCGACTTTTTCTAGATTCTTTTTATTCAACAATCGTTGCAAAGCAATAACATGGGCTTTCGCCAAATCGACAACATGAATGTAATCGCGAATGCAAGTGCCATCAATCGTTGAATAATCATTACCATAAACAGATAATTCTTTGCGTAAACCAATTGCAGTTTGAGTAATGTATGGAATAAGATTTTGAGGAACTCCAATTGGCAACTCACCAATTTCTGCACTTGGGTGCGCACCAATTGGGTTAAAATAACGCAACAATATCGAATTAATAGTACTGATTTTGCAAACTTCAGAAATTATTTCCTCCCCAATTTGTTTGGTATTCCCATAAGGCGAAATCGCTGGTTGAATGGAGGCATTTTCAGTAATTGGCATTATTTCGGCTTGGCCGTAAACAGTGCAAGAGGAACTAAATATGAAATTTGCTTGAGTTTTTAGTTGCAATTCTTGAAGAATATATATCAGTGTATTAATATTATTTTCGTAATACAACAAAGGGTTTTCGACACTTTCGCCTACTGCTTTTGATGCTGCGAAATGAATCACACCGACAACATCTGAATATTTTTTAAAAAAATCTTGAACACATTTTTTATCACGCAAATCAATTTGTTCAAAAATTGGTTTTTTAGCCGAAATTTTCTCAATACCTTCTAAAACCGAAATTGATGAATTCGATAAATTGTCAACTATAACTACTTCAAAACCTTCGTTTTGCAATTCGACAACGGTGTGCGAACCTATAAATCCGAGGCCACCTGTTACAAGTATTTTCATTTTATTTGCTATAGGTTGTGGGTTTTAGGTTGTAAGTTATAACGCATAACTTACAACTAATTTAGAAATTCCAAAACCGAATCCGTTATAAATTTTATTTGCACGTCATCCAATTCTGTGTGCATTGGCAACGACAATACTTCTTGAACTAATTGATTGGTTACTGGAAAATCTTCTTCTTTATAACGAACATCTAAATAAGCTTTTTGCAAATGCAAAGGAATTGGATAATAAATCGCACAAGGAATGCCTTTATCAAGCAAATGTTGCATCAAACCATTTCGATCGGCATTGATGATTCTTAAAGTATATTGATGAAAAACATGGCAGTCGCAAATATCGCAAATACTTGGTGCTACAATATTCTCATGGTTTTCGAATGCTGCTGAATATTTTCTCGCGGCATTTTGACGTGCTTTTCCGTATTCATCCAAAAGTGGTAATTTAGCATTTAGAACTGCCGCTTGAATACTGTCCAAACGAGAGTTCACTCCCACAACATCATGGTGATAACGGACGTACATTCCGTGGTTTACAATGCCTCGCATCGTGTGAGCTAAAGCATCGTCGTTAGTGAAAATTGCCCCACCATCGCCATAGCAACCCAAGTTTTTACTCGGAAAAAATGATGTTGCTCCAACATGACCAATGGTTCCCGCTTTCTTTTTTGTTCCGTCAGAAAATTTACAATTTGCGCCAATTGCTTGCGCATTGTCTTCGATAACAAATAAATTATGTTCCTTGGCAATACGCATAATTGCTTCCATATTGGCAACTCGACCAAACAGATGCACTGGAATTATGGCTTTTGTTTTTGGTGTAATTGCTTTTTTTACTGCTTCAATATTAATATTCATATTAACAATATCGACATCTACCAATACTGGTGTTAGTTGCAAAATTGCTATAGTTTCTACTGTTGCAGCAAAAGTAAAATCTGCTGTAATCACTTCGTCTCCAGGTCTTAAACCCAATGCCATCATGGCTATTTGCAAAGCATCTGTTCCGTTTGCGCAAGGAATTACATGTTTTACATCGAGATATTCTTCGAGATTTTTTTGAAATTTTTGAACTTCTGGTCCATTTATATAAGAAGTTGTGTCCAAAACTTCTTGAATTGAAGCGTTTACAACATCTTTTATTTTCTCGTATTGACTTTTAAGGTCAACCATTTGAATTTTTTTCATCTTTTTTTCAATATGGAAACAAAAGTAAGAATTTTAGTTTTATACCTATTATATAATGTAAAGAAAATGTATTTTTGAAATCAAATTTAACTTAATGTTTTTTCTTTATAATATCATAACGATTATCGCCAGTTTTCTACTAAAAACAGTAGCACTTTTCATTCCAAAAATAAAACTTTTTGTTAATGGTCGTAAATCGGTTTTCGAAACTTTATTGGATAAAATAAATCACGATGACAAAACCATTTGGTTTCACGCTGCGTCTTTAGGCGAATACGAGCAAGGTTTGCCCGTTATCGAAAAAATAAAAATCAACTATCCTAATCATAAAATTGTTCTTACTTTTTTTTCGCCATCGGGATTTGAAGTTCGGAAAAACAATCAAGTTGCCGATGTTACTGTTTATTTGCCATTGGATACTAAATCAAATGCTAAAAAATTTCTAAAAATGGTGCATCCAGAAATGGTCTTTTTTATTAAATATGAGTTTTGGCCAAATTATTTGAATGTACTCAAAAAACTTCAAATAAAAACATATCTCATTTCAGGAATTTTTCGAGAAAAACAAGTATTTTTTAAATGGTATGGTGGTTTTTATAGAAATGCTTTACAATCATTCGAATATTTTTTTGTTCAAAACGAAAGTTCGAAAATACTGTTGCAATCCATTGGTTTTAATAACGTTAAAATTTCAGGCGACACACGTTTTGACCGAGTTCACACAATTTTAGAACGTGAAAATTCAATTCATTTTATTGAAGATTTTAAAAATAACGCCACGACTACGCTCGTTCAGACAAAAAACATAACTATTGTAATTGGAAGTTCGTGGCCAAAAGATGAAAGTTTGATTGTAAATTATATAAATCAATCTTCAAATGATGTGAAATTTATTATTGCGCCACATAATATAAAACCTGACGAAATTCAGAAATTAAATAATTCAATTTCTAAATCAGTTATTTTATTTTCAGAAAAAGAAAATCATGATTTATCAAATTATCAGGTTTTTATAATTGATACCATCGGGATTTTAACTAAAATTTATTCCTATGCAGACATTGCCTATGTTGGCGGCGGATTCGGAAATCCTGGCGTTCACAATATTTTAGAACCAGCAACATTTGGAGTTCCAATAATTATTGGTCCAAATTTTTCTCATTTTGCTGAAGCAACAGCTTTGGTGCACCAAGAGGGTTGTATTCCGATTTCTAATCAAAAAGAGTTGAACGAAGCCTTAGATCATTTAATACATAACGAAGATATTCGAAAAGAAAAAGGGCATATTTGTAGTACTTTCGTGAAAATGAATATAGGAGCAACAGATATTATTTTAAAAAATTTAATGTGATAACATTTAAAGCATTAAGAGATTTAGAAATCGATATCATCACAAAAATGATGCAAGAATTCTATGCAATTTACAATTATCCAATCAATATTGAAACCACCAAAAAACTATTCAAAGAATTTATTGAAAATGAAAATTTAGGAAAATCATACCTTATATATGATGACTCAGAAATTGTTGGATATGCAATATTGACTTTTATTTTTAGTTTTGAGTATAAAGGTCGAATGGCATTTTTCGAAGAACTTTTTATTATAGCATCTGCACGCAAATTAGGAATTGGGAAAATAGCAATTGACTTCATAAAAAAAGAAGCAAAAAAACACAATGTTAAAATGATGTATCTCGAAGTCGAAAACCACAACGAAATTGCACAAAAATTGTATATTGCCAATGATTTTGTAATTCATAATAGAAAAATTATGAAGTTTAAATTCTAATCAAACAATAAAATGAAACAATAAAATGAAACAACTAAAATTACTATTATTATTCGTCGTTTTTCAAACCCAAGCGCAACAAGGCGGCATGTGGATTCCGAGTTTATTAAACGGAATGAACGAGACCGAAATGAAAAATTTGGGCATGAAAATGACCGCCAAAGATATTTATGACGTCAATAAAGCTAGTCTTAAAGATGCTGTTCCGCAATTTGATGGCGGTTGTACAGCCGAAATGATTTCTGCCAAAGGTTTACTTTTGACCAATCATCATTGCGGTTTCGATGCGATTCAAAATCTTTCGTCAGTCGAACATGATTATTTAACCGATGGTTTTTGGGCTTATAAAATAGAAGACGAATTGCCAGCCAAAGATGTTGATGTAATGTTTATTGTGAGTATCAACGATGTTTCTAAACAAGTTTTAGAAGGAACCGAAACTATTTCGATTGAATCCGACAGACAAAAGAAAATCCAAGAAAATATTACTAAAATAACAGCAAGTTTCCAAAAAGAATCTTGGCAAGAAAATAAAGTTAGAACTTTTTATGAAGGCAATCAATACATTTTATTTGTAACCGAAACCTTTACAGACGTTCGTTTGGTTGGAACGCCACCAAGTTCCATTGGCAAGTTTGGGTCTGATACAGATAATTGGGTTTGGCCGCGTCATACAGGCGATTTTTCTATGTTCAGAATTTATGCTGATGCCAATAATCGTCCAGCAAAATATTCGCTAGACAATAAACCATATGTTCCAAAACATTTTTTACCCATTTCGCTTGACGGTGTACAAGAAAACGATTTCACGCTGGTAATGGGTTTTCCTGGACGCACACAAGAATATTTGCCATCATCAGCAATTGCTCAAATTCAAGAGTATACCAATCCAGCAAAAATAGAAATCCGTGATAATGCGCTCAAAGTTCTTGATGGATTTATGCGAAAAGACAATGCCATAAAAATTCAATATGCATCAAAATATGCAAGTATAGCAAACGCATGGAAAAAATGGGTAGGCGAAACACAAGGTTTAAAAAAATCGAATGCAATTAACAAGAAATTAAACGAAGAAATAGCATTTCAAGAAAAAGTAATTAAAGCAGGAAAACAACCTCAATATGGCAACTTATTATCTGATTTTGCCAAAAATTATTCAGAAATAAAAGATTATACTTTGGCAAGAGATTATTATTCAGAAATTGTGTTGCGCCATACCGAATTGCTTGCAACTGCAAATAAAATGTATCAATTAGAACAAATTTTGGCAACCAAGGGCGAACAATCTTTTACTGATAGAAAAAATAATTTGGTTAACGGAATGGGCGATTTCTACAAAAATTTCAATGTAAATGTGGATGAAAAAGTTTTCGAGAAATTAATCGATTTGTATGCCAATAAATCTCCCAAACAATTTTTACCAAGCAATTTATTGAATATTAATACTACAACTGTTGCATCAGATATTTATAAAAACTCGAAACTAACAACTCTAGACGGACTGAAATTGTTACTTTCTGGCGATACAAAAACCATAATTGCCAACCTTAATGCCGATAAAGGATATATTTTCTTAAAAGAAATTACTGATAATTTCATAAACAATGTGGCGCCAAAATATGATGAAATCAATTTAAAAAATGCTGCTTTGCAACGTACTTATATGAAAGCGCAATTGGAGATTAATAAAGGAGCAAGAATTTTCCCCGATGCAAATAGTACTTTGCGTGTAACATATGGAAAAGTTAAAGGTTTCGCGCCCAAAGACGGAATTATTTATGACCAAGCCACTTATTTGGATGGTGTTATCGAAAAATATGTTCCGGGTGATTACGAGTTTGATGTTCCAAAAAAATTATTAGAACTATATAATTCTAAAGATTTTGGTCAATATTCTGTTAACGGAAAAGTTCCAGTTTGTTTTCTGGGAACTAATCACACTACTGGAGGCAATTCTGGAAGTCCAGCTGTTGATGCTTACGGGAATTTAGTTGGGCTAAATTTTGATAGAGTTTGGGAAGGAACTATGAGTGATCTTAACTACGATCCATCAATTTGCAGAAACATTATGGTCGATGCCAGATATGTTTTGTTTATTGTCGATAAGTTTGCTGGAGCCAAAAACATCATAAATGAGTTAAAATTAGTGCATCCGAAGAATAAAAAAACAACTAAACATTTGTAGTTAAGGATTTTGAACTAATTCCAAAGTAATTTTAAAAATAATTTTAATACTTTCGTAGTTTGGCACGGTACTTGTAGATAATAAAAAAGTTGCAAACGATATTTTTTAATAAAAAGTTTTCGGATAATAAAAAAAATTATATCTTTGCTTCGAATTAATAATTAACCTTTTATATTTAAAAAAATGAAAAATTTATTTTTAAGCTTAGCTGTTATCGCTACTTTATCTGTAGTATCTTGTAAAAAAACTGAAGAAGTTGCTCCAGAAGCTACTGTAGAAACTCCAGTAGAGGCTGTTGCTCCTGATTCATCTGCTGTAGCTGCTCCAGTTGAAGCTGCTGCTGCTGCAACTACTGATGCTGCTGCAACTGCTGGTGCTGCTGCTGAAACTGCTGTTAAAGACGCTGCTGTTAAAGGAGCTGATGCTGCTGCAGGTGCTGTTAAAGAAGCTGTAAAAAAATAATTAGAAATTAATTTCTAGTTTATTTAAAAACCCTGCAATGCAGGGTTTTTTTATGTATATAATGTAAATTAAAATGTTAAATGTCTATAACTTTAAAATTTTAATTCTTCACAATAAGTAGAGGAATTGAAATTTTATGACGCAATTTATCAACTGTAGTTCCAAAAACTAAATCTTTAAAACCTGTGTGACCATGGGTTCCCATAACCAAAATATCAAAATCTCCAGAATTGATAATATTCGGAATAACAATATTTGGTTTGCCAAAACCGAGTTTGGTATCTACTCTAAAGCCTTTTTCAGATAACATTTCCTTATAATCTTTCAACAACTTTTCGTCTATTGTTGTTTCATGATCCTCTATATCTTCTCCAAAAAGCATAGCTCCAACAGTCTCCACAACGTGAATCAAAATGTAGTTTGCATCTATTCCGCCCAATTCCAGTGCATTGTTAATTGCAACTTCGTCTGCAACTGTGAAATCTACCGATATAGCAATGTTTTTTTTGTTTTGTGATTCAAATTTAGAGAATTTTAAAGCCAAATTATGAGGTGAATGGTTTTTAATATCTAATTTTATTTTGACAAAAAACGGATTTACTACGATATAAAGTAACAAAATTAAAAACCCAAGAGCAACAGGAACAACCGTTAGCCAAATCAATATTGGATTTTGTGAAGTTAATATCCAACCCCGAATTTCTTTGAAAACTAACAAAACATTTAACGACACAATGATTAAAGCCACAATCCAAGAAATAATTTGAGTTTTTTTTGAAATTTCGAAACCTTTCATTTTATTTTTATCTGAAACAAAATGAATGAGCGGAATTATGGCAAATCCCAACTGCAAACTTAAAATAACTTGACTCAGAATTAACATTTTACCTGTAACTCCTTCTCCAAAAATTAAAATAATGATAACTGCAGGCACAATCGCAATCAACCTTGTAATTATGCGTCTAACCCATGGCTGAATTCTTAAATTCAAGTATCCTTCCATAATAATTTGACCCGCCAAAGTACCAGTAATAGTAGAACTTTGACCTGCGGCAATCAGTGCAATTGCAAACAAAGTTGGTGCCCACTTAGTGCCCAATAGTGGTTCAAGCATTTTATAGGCGTCTTTGATTTCTGCTACTTCAAACATGCCGTTTTTGTAGAATGTTGATGCAGCCAAAATCAAAATTGCGGCATTTACAAAAAATGCTAAATTGAGTGCAATGGTGGAATCTATAAAATTATATTTTATGGCTTGTTTAATTCCTGTTGGACTTCGATCGAATTTTCGGGTTTGAACCAATGACGAGTGTAAATATAAATTATGTGGCATTACGGTTGCACCAATTATCGCAATTGCTATATAAAGCGCTGTGTCGCTTGGCATTGAAGGAATTAAACCTCGTAAAATTCCACCAACTTCTGGTTGTGCAAAAATCATTTCGAAAATAAAAGAAATTCCGATAATCATGACCAAAGCAATTATGAATGCCTCCATTTTTTTAATGCCTTTGTTAATCAAAAACAATAGTAAAAAAGTATCCAAAACAGTAATTATTACGCCTTGAATTAACGGAATCCCGAATAATAAATTAATACCAATTGCCATTCCTAAAACCTCAGCCAAGTCGCAAGCGGCAATAGCAATTTCTGCTAAAAAATACAATATATAATTGATAAATTTAGGATAAGTTTCACGCGAGGCTTGTGCTAAGTCGCGTTGTGTAACGATTCCTAATCTAGCGCTCAAACTTTGCAGAAGCAATGCCATGAGGTTGCTCATTAATAGAACCCAAAGTAAGGTGTATCCAAATTGACTTCCGCCAGCCAAGTCTGTTGCCCAGTTTCCAGGATCCATATAGCCAACACTTACCAAATAGGCAGGACCAAAAAATGCCAAAATTTTCTTGAAAACCGATGTTTTATTTTGCGTGGCAACACTTTCGTGAACTTCTTCGAGTGAATTAGATTGTTTTGACATTTTATTTTGATAGAAGTTTTATGAATATATTTTCTGCTATTTTGTTAGAAATAATTAATATTTTTTCTTTTAATTGTAGTGTCTGTGAATCATCAAAATCTTCTTTTGAAATAATTTTCATTTTCGAGCCTAAAGAAATTTGCTGTTTATCTAGATATTGCAAAAATGCCGACGACGTGTCCTTTACCCCAACACATTGATAATCGATGTTTATTTTTGCTTCTGATAATAATAATTTTTCTACTTTTTTAATAATTCCATTCTCATCTGGAATTGGGTCGCCATGTGGATCAAATGTAGGAAAATCTAGAAATTCATCTAATTTATTAATGAGCTTTTCAGATTTTATATGTTCTAATTCTTCAGCAATTTCATGCACTTCATCCCAAGAAAAATTAAGTTTTTCAACCAAAAAGACCTCCCACAATCGGTGTTTACGTACAATCATTTTGGCAGACAGTAACCCTTTTTCTGTAAGATTAACTCCTTGATATTTTTGATAATTTAGTAATTCTTTATCCGATAATTTCTTGAGCATTTCGGTAACCGATGATGCTTTGGTATCTAACTCAGTACCGATCCCGCGAATGCGCACATCAATGGGTGCCCCGGGGTCTCCGCTTCGGTTTGAAATCTGTATACCGGCAACACGACCGCCCAAAAGCTGATCAGCGCTGGTAGCTGGTTTGGAAGCAATGTCCACATCAGAAGCG